>NZ_AP022822.1:1725000-2025000 GCF_011397115.1 Enterococcus saigonensis
CATTGTTGTCAATGGAGCCTAGCGGGATCGAACCGCTGACCTCCTGCGTGCAAAGCAGGCGCTCTCCCAGCTGAGCTAAGGCCCCGTACTACTTTTTTAATTGAGAGTAAACCTCTCAAAACTGAACAAAGACAAGTGACAAACTGTGTAGTTTCCGTAATATTCCTTAGAAAGGAGGTGATCCAGCCGCACCTTCCGATACGGCTACCTTGTTACGACTTCACCCCAATCATCTATCCCACCTTAGGCGGCTGGCTCCAAAAGGTTACCTCACCGACTTCGGGTGTTACAAACTCTCGTGGTGTGACGGGCGGTGTGTACAAGGCCCGGGAACGTATTCACCGCGGCGTGCTGATCCGCGATTACTAGCGATTCCGGCTTCATGTAGGCGAGTTGCAGCCTACAATCCGAACTGAGAGAAGCTTTAAGAGATTAGCTTAGCCTCGCGACTTCGCAACTCGTTGTACTTCCCATTGTAGCACGTGTGTAGCCCAGGTCATAAGGGGCATGATGATTTGACGTCATCCCCACCTTCCTCCGGTTTGTCACCGGCAGTCTCGCTAGAGTGCCCAACTAAATGATGGCAACTAACAATAAGGGTTGCGCTCGTTGCGGGACTTAACCCAACATCTCACGACACGAGCTGACGACAACCATGCACCACCTGTCACTTTGCCCCCGAAGGGGAAGCTCTATCTCTAGAGTGGTCAAAGGATGTCAAGACCTGGTAAGGTTCTTCGCGTTGCTTCGAATTAAACCACATGCTCCACCGCTTGTGCGGGCCCCCGTCAATTCCTTTGAGTTTCAACCTTGCGGTCGTACTCCCCAGGCGGAGTGCTTAATGCGTTTGCTGCAGCACTGAAGGGCGGAAACCCTCCAACACTTAGCACTCATCGTTTACGGCGTGGACTACCAGGGTATCTAATCCTGTTTGCTCCCCACGCTTTCGAGCCTCAGCGTCAGTTACAGACCAGAGAGCCGCCTTCGCCACTGGTGTTCCTCCATATATCTACGCATTTCACCGCTACACATGGAATTCCACTCTCCTCTTCTGCACTCAAGTCTCCCAGTTTCCAATGACCCTCCCCGGTTGAGCCGGGGGCTTTCACATCAGACTTAAGAAACCGCCTGCGCTCGCTTTACGCCCAATAAATCCGGACAACGCTTGCCACCTACGTATTACCGCGGCTGCTGGCACGTAGTTAGCCGTGGCTTTCTGGTTAGATACCGTCAAGGGATGAACATTTTACTCTCATCCTTGTTCTTCTCTAACAACAGAGTTTTACGATCCGAAAACCTTCTTCACTCACGCGGCGTTGCTCGGTCAGACTTTCGTCCATTGCCGAAGATTCCCTACTGCTGCCTCCCGTAGGAGTCTGGGCCGTGTCTCAGTCCCAGTGTGGCCGATCACCCTCTCAGGTCGGCTATGCATCGTGGCCTTGGTGAGCCGTTACCTCACCAACTAGCTAATGCACCGCGGGTCCATCCTCAAGTGACGCAAAAGCGCCTTTCAAATCACAAACATGTGTTTATGATTGTTATGCGGTATTAGCACCTGTTTCCAAGTGTTATCCCCCGCTTGAGGGCAGGTTACCCACGTGTTACTCACCCGTTCGCCACTCCTCTTTTTCCGGTGGAGCAAGCTCCGGTGGAAAAAGAAGCGTTCGACTTGCATGTATTAGGCACGCCGCCAGCGTTCGTCCTGAGCCAGGATCAAACTCTCATAAAAAGTGTTTGAACAGTCAAATGACTGTTAAGCTCAAATAAAATTGATTCTGCTAGCTATTGCTTGCATGTTGTTTGCTTCTCTAAAAGAAGCGCCCTACACATTGGTTCGTTTGCTTGCTTTGTTCAGTTTTCAAAGGTCTACTTCGTTGCTTTTAAAAATGCTTCAGCAACTCTTATATCTTATCAGCTAACTTAATTCTTGTCAACTGATTTTTTCAAAAAGTTTTAAAAACTTTTTGAAACGATATTTCAGAAATGCGCTTTTTAATAACAGCGACTTTGTAAGTTTAACACCCAATAAATAAGATGTCAACAACTTTTTTAATCTGTTTTTTTTAGTTGTAAATAACAACAAAACATCAACAGCTTTATTAGAATATCACGTCCAAATCACAACGTCAAGTAAAAATTTTTAATTTTCTCACGTCAGTTAACTCATTCAGGACAAGTAATAATATAGCAATTATGGGTATAAAAAGCAACAAAAAACAATAATAAATTCCAGTTTTTCTCACGGACGAATTTTATTTATATAATTATATTTATAAAGCATTTCCATAGAATAAATGACGTACATTAACATAATCCACACCTATATTATTCGGACAAATTCTCTACTCTCTCAAAACGAAAATACCCAACTACGCAGATGTGTTTTATTCACAACAATGCATCTTTAATCCACATAGTTAGGTATTGCCGGCAAGTTCATTTATTGACGCAATTTCATTTAATCGGAATATATATTTTAAAAATAGTTCCCTCTCCCATTACACTATCAACTACAATTTCACCTTTATAACTGTCAATCAGCTGTTTAGCAATAGAAAGTCCTAAACCGTTCCCTCCTTTAGTGCGAGCACGTGCTTTATGTACACGATAAAAACGATGGAAAATTTTTTCTAAATCCGTAGAAGAGATACCTTCGCCAAAGTCTTGAATATCTATTTCAAAGAAAGCATTACTTTTTTCAATTTTCAAATGCACTTCTTTACGATCAGTAGAATACTTCACAGCATTATCTAAAATAATAATAATGATTTGTTCAAAATGATTCCGATAAATAGCTAGCGTCTCTTCTTTGACTAAATCATCATCGATTGTAAAAGTAAATTCTGGATACAGCATCTTGAAGTTGTTAAAAACTTGGTAAGTCACTTCTTTTGCTTGCGTCACTTCATTTGCATAGTGAAGTTCAACTTGCTCGGCACGAGACAAGTCTAGCATCTCCTGAACCAAACTTTTCATCCGACTAATCTCTTGTTGGCTTGCAAGCAAAGCCTCATCTAAAATTTCAGGATCATTTTTTCCCCAACGTTGCAACATACTCAAATGTCCTTCTATAACCGCTACTGGTGTTCGTAATTCATGTGAGACATCTTCAACAAATTGTTTTTGCTGTTCGATATACATTCGCATTCGCTCTAACATATCATTGAAAATATCAGCTAAATCTGCTAGTTCATCATCCGTATCAATTTTAGGCATATAAGCGTCTGATTCGGGATCTTTGCGAATAATATCCATTGTATCTCGTAGAACCTTAAGCGGTTTTAAGAAGTACGTTGATAAAAAGAAACCTAAAAAACTAGACAATATTAAAGAAACCACTTCTAAAATAATTAACGTTAATAATAGCTTACTACGAATTTCATAAAAGGAAGACAATTCATAAAAAGTTTGGGCATAACCGATTTTTTCCCTTGTTACTTTTGAAAAAATCGGATGAATAGATAAAAAGCCGGTAGCCCCTTTTATCGTAATAATTGTTGGTTCTTTACGTTTAGTTTGAACCAATTCAAAATTATTTTTATGAGTTTTTAAGATAGGTTCTTTTTTTAAATTATAGACATACAAGTTTAATTCGGGTTGTCCTAATTCTGAGACAAAGCGATCAAGTTGCAAAATATCATCATCTAAATAAGATATAGCATCCGGAGTGGGATCTTCGTCAGATAATTTGGCAATTGCAAAGTAAGCACTTTGCGTTGTCAATTCATCTTGCCCATTTGCTAAACGAGAAGTAACTTCTGAAATAACTTCTTCTACATTGCGCCGCTCTTTGGCAACAATTAAATTAATAGAAGATTTATACGTAATAACTGCAAAAATAGTAAAAACGATAAATATAAAGAAAGAACTTGCAAAGGCCCACTTAATTGTTAAAGATGGGCCTTTCAGTTCTTTGTTAGTCGATTTATTTTTTTTGATCACGAGCGCATCACATAACCAGTTCCGCGAACGGTTTGAATATAGCTTTCTTCACCAGGAACATCAATTTTATTTCGTAAGTAACGAATGTATACATCTACTACATTTGTTTCAACTTCTGTTTCATAGCCCCAAACTTTATTTAATAAAACATCACGAGCTAAAACAACATTCACGTTCTCCATTAAAGTTAATAGCAATTCATATTCTCTTTTTGTTAATTCAATTACTTCGTTACCACGACGGACCACGCGATTTTCCTTCTCGATAACTAAATCACGATAAGTAATTGTGGTTTGTTTCGCAACATTTTTATCTCCTTCAATATCAATACGGCGAAGTAAAGCCCGTAAACGAGCTAGTAATTCTTCAATCGCAAATGGTTTTACAATATAGTCGTCGGCACCATGATCTAACCCTGATACACGATCAATGACAGAATCTCTTGCTGTCATCATGATTATGGGCGTGTTCTTCGCTTGACGCACACGACGGCAAACTTCCAAACCATTTAATTCTGGTAGCATTAAGTCTAATAAAATTGCATCCCAATCGTTATTTAGTGCTGCGTCTAAACCAGTTCGTCCGTTGTAATGAACTTCAGTATGATATCCTTCATGGGTCAACTCTAGTTCAACGAAACGAGCTAAATTCTTTTCATCTTCAATAATTAAAATATTACTCATTTGGTTTTAGATCCCTTTTCTTTATATTTTTTTGCAATAAAAAATAATTGTTTTTTTATTAAAATACTATAGCTATTTTACCATGAAATGATGAAAGAAAAAAGAGGTATCTAAAAATCTTATTAGTATACAAATAATCGGCAGAAGTCGCCCCCAATAGCACTTTTAATCCTTCACAATAAGAAAAGACAGTGAGTATTTTCAAAACACTCACTGTCTTTGCCATAAACAAATTAGAATTACTCAAATTTTCATTGTTTTTTACTTATTCTTCATGATACCAACTATAGTGATAAATTCCTTCTTTATCTGTCCGTTCATAGGTATGCGCACCAAAATAATCCCGTTGTGCTTGGATAATGTTTGCCGGTAAGCGTTCAGAACGATAAGAATCAAAATAAGCGATTGCTGAAGAGAAAGTAGGTACAGGAACTCCTGCTTGTACAGCTAAAGCGACAACTTCTCGTACAGCTTGTTGATATTTTTTAGTAATTTCTAAAAAGTAATCATCTAATAACAAATTTTCTAAATCAGGTTTATGATCGTAAGCATCAGTGATTTTTTGTAAGAAACGAGCACGAATAATACACCCCGCACGCCAAATTTTTGCAATCTCACCAAATGGTAAATCCCAATCGTATTCTTTTGAAGCCGTACGCAATTGGGCGAAACCTTGCGCATAGCTCATAATTTTACTAAAATATAAAGCCTCGCGAATTTTTTCGATCAATTCTTTTTTGTCGCCCTCATAGTTAAATTGAGCTGGAGCCGGTAGTACTTTACTTGCCGCCACGCGTTCTTCTTTGTAAGCAGAAATATACCGAGCAAACACAGACTCCGTAATTAACGGTAGTGGCACACCTAGATCCAATGCACTTTGACTTGTCCATTTCCCTGTACCTTTATTACCAGCAGCATCTAAAATTACGTCAACAATTGGTTTGCCTGTGCCAAGATCATCTTTTCTCGTTAGAATGTCAGCGGTAATTTCAATTAAATAGCTATCAAGTTCGCCTTCATTCCATTCTTTGAAAATGTCAGCCATTTCATCAACGGACAGACCTAACACATTTTTCATTAAATCGTAGGATTCAGCGATTAATTGCATATCACCATATTCAATTCCGTTGTGAACCATCTTCACGTAATGTCCTGCACCGTTTGCTCCAATGTAAGTAACACAAGGTGCACCATCTTCTGCTTTAGCAGAAATTTGTTCTAAGATAGGTGCTACTAATTCATACGCTTCTTTTTGTCCGCCCGGCATAATAGAAGGACCTTTTAAGGCTCCTTCTTCACCACCTGAGACACCTGTACCGATAAAATTGATACCCGAGTTAGCCAATTCTTCATTTCGACGTATCGTATCTTTAAAGAAAGTGTTTCCGCCATCAATTAAAATGTCTCCTTTATCCAAATGCGGTAACAATTCTTTAATTGTGGCATCTGTTGCAGCACCTGCTTTAACCATCAGTAAGATGCGACGGGGTTTTTCAATTGCTGCAACAAAATCTGCAATTGTATACGTTGCTTTAAATTTCTTATCTGGATGTTCTCTTACTACCTCTTCTGTCTTCGCAGCTGTTCGGTTGAACAACGCTACTGAATAACCACGGCTTTCAATATTTAGGGCTAAGTTTTTCCCCATGACGGCCATGCCGACAACACCAATTTGCTGTTTTGTCATTTTGAGTTCCTCCTAGTAGCTTTAATCTTTTCTATTATAACGTAAAAACCTTTGCTTTCAAACTAAAGGAGGTTACAAATTATCAAGGATATCGAAATATTAAATTGTAGAGAACGTATTTTAAAAAGAACAAAATAAAAACCCACAAAGCTCCATGGTTAGCTTTGCAGGTTTTCTTCATTCATTTTCTGAAAAAAATGAATTATGCTTCTTTAGTCGTTACGTCCTTGCCATCGTAGTAACCGCAGTTGGCACATACGTGGTGGCTTTTTTTCAATTCACCACAGTTTGGACATTCGTTCAAACCGTTGATAGTCAATTTGTAATGAGTACGACGTTTGTTTTTCTTAGCTTTAGATGTTTTACGAGCTGGTACTGCCATTTGTTACACCTCCTTGTTTATGAAAAGCAAGCTATAAAAGATTGCTATTTATTCCAATCTTACTTATTACCATCTTCTGTTGTATCCAACAGTTCTGATAATTTCGCAAGACGAGGATCAATTTTGGGCGCGGCTGTTTCTTTTTGTTGCAGATAATCTTCTTCAGAAATGACTTCCCAATCTTGCCCAGCAGGCATTTGATTAGAATTTTCCTCTTCTTTTGTTAAAACCTGCAACGGAATTGCTAACAAGATATTGTCAGCTACTGATTCATCCAAGTCGATTGTCTGTCCTTCTATAAGTAAGACTTCTTCTTCTGAAATCAGTTCAGTCCGCATTTGCAACTGCTCAGGCGTCATAAAAACTTCGTCAACAACTAAATCCAGTGGTAAATCAACTGGTTCTAGACTTCTTGATGAAGGAAGCGTCAACGTTGCCTTCAATGTATAATGAATAAGATAATCACTTTTTGATACAGTAACAAGCCCACTTACTTCAATGGGAGTGATATCTAGTATTTGATTGTCCCGTCTCATTAATTCTTTTTTCAAATCCAATGTCTCAAAAAAAGTTAACGGCGTTTCATGGTATTTGTTTAATTCCAATAAAGACCACTTCATTTTTATCACCTCTAAGCAACAAAAGCTATTATACAGGGAGTATTTTAGCTTGTCAATGAAATTTTCTTGACACCTTTTCAAAAAATAGAACGAAGTAGTCTAGACTACTTCGTTCTAGTAATAAAAACTAAATAGTTCTTTTAGATAGCTGTTGTTTCACCACGGTATACAATCCCACGACGAGGGTCAACAGTAACTAATTCACCATCTTGAATTGTTGTAGTTGCATCAGCAGCTCCTACGATAACCGGAATATCTTTTGCAATACCCACAACTGCAGCGTGAGAAGTTAAGCCGCCTTCTTCAACGATAACAGCAGCAGCTTTTTCAAATGCAGGCATGTAATCTTTGTCAGTTGTTGGTACAACTAAGACCATTCCTTCTTTCGCACGAGAATTTGCTTCTTCAGCTGATTTGGCAACAACTGCGTTTGCAACAACGGTTCTTTCACCAACACCTTGTGCATCTAATAATTTAGAGCCAATTAATTGGATTTTCATAACGTTTGTTGTACCACGTTCGCCAACTGGTACACCAGCAGTGATTAAAATTAATTCGCCTTCTTTAGCAAACCCTAATTCCACTGCTTTTTTAGCAGCTAAATCAAACATTTCATCAGTTGTTGTTGGTTTTTGCGCAACTGTTGGGAATACACCCCAGTTAAGCATTAAACCGCGTTTTGTCCGTTCGTCAAAAGTAACAGCTAAAATGTCTGCATCAGGACGGTACTTAGAAATCATTTTTGCTGTATAGCCTGACTCAGTTGCAGCAACAATTGTTTTAACACCTAAGTTTTTCGCTGCACGAGCAACAGACAAACCGATTGTTTCAGTAACATCTGTTTTATCAAATTCATTAATTTGGAATGTCCCTAATTCTGATAAAGCTTTTTCAGCTTCAATGTCAATACGAGCCATTGTAGCTACAGCTTGAACTGGATAGTCACCATTAGCAGATTCACCAGAAAGCATCGTAGCATCTGTACCGTCAAACACAGCATTAGCAACGTCAGAAGCTTCTGCACGAGTTGGACGAGGATTTTGTTGCATAGATTCTAACATTTGAGTTGCAGTAATAACTGATTTTCCTGCAGCATTACATTTTTGGATAATGCGTTTTTGCACCATTGGTACCAATTCTGGCGCAATTTCAACACCCATGTCACCACGAGCTACCATAATACCGTCTGAAACTTTAATGATTTCATCGATATTATCGATACCTTCTTGTGATTCAATTTTAGGGAAAATTTGAACATGTGTCATGTTCTTTTCTTCTAAAATTTCACGAATTTCAAGAACATCTTGAGCTTTACGGACAAATGAAGCAGCGATAAAATCAATATCGTTATCTAAACCAAAGCGAATATCGTCTGCATCTTTTTCAGTAATACCAGGTAAGCTAATTGAAACGCCAGGAGCGTTCACACCTTTTCTTGAACCTAACATACCAGCATTTTTTACTACAACAACTAATTCGCGGTTTGCTTCGTCTTTTTCAGTGATTTCCATGTCGATTAAACCATCATCGAATAAAATGTGACCACCAACGTGAACGTCATCGAACAAGCCTGGATAAGTTACAGCAATTTTTTCTTTTGTTCCTTTTAATTCTGGATCCATTGCGATACGTGTCGTATCTCCAACGTTAAATTGGATGTAACCAGCACGGCCGAAATCTGCTTCAGTTGTATCTTGAACAGTTGTCCGGATTTCTGCACCTTTTGTATCTAATAAGATTGCAACATCTTTACCAGTTTTCTTAACTGCTTCTCTTACCATATTCATCCGGCCTAATTGTTCTTCATGATCGCCATGAGAGAAATTAAAACGGAAAACATTAGCTCCAGATTCGATTAATTGTGAAATAATCTCCACACTATTACTTGCTGGTCCTAAGGTACTAACGATTTTGGTTTTCTTCATTACTTAAACGCTCCTATTCCTTTATTTAAAACAGCACGAGCTGTTTTATTAACTTTTAGTAGCTGTCAATTAGAATGATAACTGTTTGTTTAAATCATATAAACTTAAATCAGGTTTGTGTTTATTATTTTCAAGCGTATCGATAATATCAGCAGCAACAACTTTATTGTCTTCAATACCGATACATAAACCGCCTTTTCCTTGTTCAAGCAATTCTACAGCATACGCACCAAATTTACTTGCTAGAACACGATCACGAGCGCTTGGAGAACCCCCCCGTACAACGTGACCTAAAATGGAAACACGAGTATGGAAATCACCATATTCAGAAAGTTTATCAGCAAATTCATTCCCGCCCATAACACCTTCTGCCAAAACGATTAAACAATGCTTTTTACCGCGGTCGCGGCCATCTTGAATCCGTTTTGCTACTGCTGCCATATCAAATTCGTGTTCTGGGATGATGATTTCATCAGCACCGCCGGCAACACCTGACCATAATGCAATATCGCCTGCGCCACGCCCCATTACTTCAATAACAAAAGTACGTACATGAGAAGTCGCTGTATCACGAATGCGGTCAATTGATTCTAAGACGGTATTAATTGCTGTGTCAAAACCAATTGTAAAATCTGTACCTGGAATATCATTATCAATTGTTCCAGGAATTCCCACAGCTGGAAAGCCATGACGAGTTAAGGCCATCGCGCCATGATAGGAACCATCGCCACCGATAACCACTAATCCTTCAATACCGAATTTTTTTAATTGTTCAATACCTTTTAATTGTCCTTCTTTAGTAGCAAATTCTGGATAGCGGGCTGAATAAAGAAAAGTCCCGCCACGTTGGATTTTATCGCCAACATCCGCAACATCTAAACGGCGAATATCACCAGCAACTAAACCTGCATAGCCATAATTGATTCCGTATACTTCAATACCATCGAAGATTGCTTTACGGACTACTGCACGGACTGCTGCATTCATACCAGGTGCGTCACCGCCACTGGTTAAAATTCCGATGCGTTTCATCTACATTTTCACCTCATTAAAATATTTTTAGGTCACCCTAAATAATACCATTTTGGCATTAACCACGTTGTCCATTTTAACATTAAAAGATAGAAATGTCTTGGGATACGAGCAGAAAATTGAAAAAATTGAAAGCGGAAAGTAAAATTTACTGAAAGTCATTTGAAAACTACGTTATTTTCCCCAAAAATATTTTTCAAGTCTTGCATTATAACGGGACTATCTGCAATTTGATATTTTTCAGCTAGTATTTTTTTAGTACCCGTACTTTCATAAAAAAGAATTATTTTACTTGCTCCAGGTGCTTGTTTAATTAAAGTATATAAGGCTGCTAACTGCTTGTCTGTATCAGCTATACCAGTTAGACGAATATAGCATGTTGTGATCTTTCTTGTATTTTTAATTTTTTCAGCTAACACAAGTTGATCGACAATAACTTGCATCTCCTGATTATATGTGCTGATTTCCGTCTTTCCTTCAACGTAAATGACATCATCTACTGCAAACGTTTGGCGTACATGGCGGTAATTATCCGGAAATATGGTTAACGAAATTTCACCAGTGGGATCGTTAGCCTCTACAAAAGCCATCTGCTCACCTTTTTTTGTACGGATCTCACGAATTCTTCTAACATATAAAAGAAGATGAGTGTTTTGTCTAGGTAATAATTCACTAATTAACTGCACCTGATGCATCGCTTTTAAACTTGCATAACTTTCAGTCGGGTGACCTGACACATAAACACCTAAATACTGTTCTTCTATATTCAAACGTTCAGTCAAAGTATAATCGCTAACTTCATTTGTTTTTAACGTCATGATATCTAATAGATCCATACTCCCGCCACTATATTCGATATTTTGAATTTTGCTCTCCAATTCTATTGCGAGTTGCCTTCGATTTTTTTCAATCTCGTCAAAAGCTCCTATTTCAACCAAAGGCTGGATCAAATCTAATTTCAACCACTTTGCGGGTAGGCGATACAAAAAGTTATCTAGTGAAAGAAAAGGTCCATTTTCCTTTCGCTCAGCAATAATCGCTGCAATAAAATCGCGTCGGGTACCTTTAACACTACTTAAACCAAAACGAATTTCATGATTATTCACCAAGTAAAAACTAAATCCACTGGCATTAATAGTAGGCGGCAAGATTTTAATGCCTTGTTTTTTTGCTTCCGTTAAATATTCTTTAACTTTCGCAGTATTATTGCGAACCGAATGAAGTAATGCGGCAAAAAACGGGGCGGGATAATGCACTTTCAAAAAGCCCATTTGAAATCCAACAAAAGAATAAGCAAAAGCATGGGAACGATTAAAACCATAATCTGCAAATCGTTCAATATAATCGTATACTTCATTAGCTTTTGTTTTAGTATGTCCCATTTCTACAGCTCCAGAAACAAAATGGCGCCTTTCTTCATCTAAAACATCTTTTTTCTTTTTACTGATTGCCCGACGCAAAATATCTGCTTGTCCTAAACTGAAACCTGCCATTTTAGCAGCTACTTGCATCACCTGTTCTTGATAAACCATAATGCCATAGGTATTTTTTAGAATTGGCACCAAGCTGTCATCTAGATAAGTTACTTTTTCTTGACCTTTTTTCCGCTTAATAAAGTGATCAATGTTTTGCATTGGACCTGGTCGATACAATGCATTGACAGCGGCTATTTCTTCGATGTTTTCCGGCCCCAAGCGGCGTAAAACATTTTTTATACCAGCGGACTCAAATTGAAATACTCCTGAGGTATTTCCCGCTTGAAAAAGCTGTAGTGTCTTTGCATCAGTTAAAGGAATATCTTTTTGAGAAAGTATATTTCCTGTCACTTTTTTGATTCCCTTTAGTGTATCGTCAATAATGGAAAGATTGCGTAAGCCTAAAAAATCCATTTTTAATAATCCAACAGTCTCCACATCGTTCATCGTAAATTGCGTTAATAAGATATCATTTGCACCGGATTGCAGCGGAATTAATTGTAATAGGTTTTTATCACTAATTACTACACCAGCGGCATGCGTCGATACATGTCGAGGTAAACCTTCTAGTATCAAGGCGACTTCAAAAAGTTGACGATTACGTTCATTCAAAGTAACTAGATCACGCAAATTACTCGATTCTTCGTACGCTTTTTTCAAAGTAATCTTTAAAGTGTTCGGAATCGCCTTACTCCAACGATTGGCTTCACTTTGGGATAATCCAAAAACTCGTGCAACATCTCGTAAAACCATCTTGGCTGCCATGGTACCAAAAGTAGCGATTTGGGCTACTTGGTAGGTTCCATATTTTTCTTTTACGTAATGCAGCACTTCTTCTCTACGGTTATCCGGTATATCAAGATCAATATCTGGCATCGTATAACGTTCTGGATTTAAAAAACGTTCAAAAAGCAATTCATATTCAATAGGATCGACATCTGTGATTGCTAATACAAAAGCAACCAACGAACCAGCTGCAGATCCACGGCCTGCACCGGTCACGATATTATTGCGATGCGCAAAATCCATTACATCCCAAACGATTAGAAAATAATCATCAAAGCCCATTTGATGAATAATATCTAGTTCATAATCCAAACGTTGTTTATACGCTGCTGTGATATTTCTAACCCGCTGTTTTAGTTGTGTGTTACACAACTGTCGCAAAAATTCAGCAGCAGTTATATTTTCTGGCACAGGATAATGTGGTAGAAGTTTTTGGTGCAATGGCAATTCAAATTCGCTACAAATCGATGCCACTTTTTGTGCATTTTCAATCGCATGTGGTTGCGTGTTGTAAAAATAATCCGTTACTTGGGAAGCGTTAATTAAATATTCCCCACTCCCTTGTTCCAACTCGTCAATGTTTTGCATTTGCGTACCATTTTTTAAATGTCGCATTACTGCAATGGCGGCTTTTTCACCAGGGTCAATTGTACTTACCTTATTAATTGCAAAAGGTTCTACACCGTTTTGATAATATAAATTTACTATTTCCTCAGATAATTGTTTTTGAGGTAAAACCCCATAGAAAAAATGCCCTTTTGGAAATAAATCTTGCAAAAACTTCAGACGACTTTCTGCTTTAATCCTATCTTTTGCCAAAAAGTAGTCTACTTCATTTCCCAGTGGCAATACACCGTACAGATTATCCAATGGTGCAAAGTCAGCCAAATCAACTTGACTATTGATTTCTTTTTGACTACTTAGAGCCATCAATTGTTGGTAACCAGCAAAATTTTTGGCAAATAACAGAATCTCATTTTCACCTGCTTGAACAGGCGAATAGTAATCCAAGTGCAACCCTATTACTGATTTCAAGCCAACGTCCTGGCAAGCATTATAAAAGCCGACTGCACCAACTAAAACATTACGATCACATATTCCTAATGTATCGTAACCTCTTTTTTTAGCTGTCTGTACGAGCCGATTGATTTCAATTGTACTTTGTAATAAAGAATAAGCGGTCACGGTATATAATTGCGGCAGCACGATATGCCCTCCTTTTTGTAAACACTTGAAAACTTTACATTCAAGAAAAATATGGTAAACTGTAATCGATAAATGAGCAAGAGAAGAGGTGTCTGCTATGAAATATTTGGTTACTTTGTTTTGGACGTATATCTTAGGTCAAGTCGTTTGCTACCTAGGTAGTGCTTTAAACAGCGGCACTTACGATTTTAAACTTAGCTCAATCATTTCCTTAATCGTAGGAGTTATCATTATCCTAATTGCCGAAGTGGCTACGCCCAAAAAGAAACACGCATAAAGCACAGTTGTGACACTACACAACTTAACTCAAAAAGATTGCAACGTGTTGCAGTCTTTTTTTGTTTTTCTTTTGTATAGTCTAATAATTTACACTTGATTCAAAATAAAAATTAAAGCTAAAAAAATTGCTAAAGCTCTTTTGATTAAAAATAAAGCAACACTATTGGTCCTTCTTACAGTCAAACTTAAACCCGCTACAAGACATTGTAACGGGTTTTTTTATGATACTAAAGTCTTTCATTTAAAACTTTGCGGAAATTAAATGTCGATAAGCAAATATTTAAGAAAACAAAACCGCTTGTAACAAAAAATACAGCTCGATACCCCATTGCATGGGCAACTGTTGAACCTACCATGGGACCTAATACTTGTCCAAAATTGGTAAACATTTGATTGTAGCTATAAATACGACTTACCCCTTCTGGTGGCGTGATTTTTGAAATCAACGTATTAATAGAAGGCATTAATGCACCTGTTGAAAACCCAAGGATAAAACGCAGCGCACCTAATTGAAAAGGTGTTTTTACAAATCCCATGGGAATAAAACAGACAAAAGAAAGCACTAAACCAAAGAGCAGAATTTTTTGATTTCCAATTTTATCTCCTAACTTTCCTAACGTAGGAGAGGAAATGATTGCCGAAACACCGGCAATCGAGACAATTAAGCCGCTGACGAATAAGATATTACTACTATCCCCGCTTAATTGACGAATATAAAGCGTCAAGATTGGACTAATACTTGTTACGCCGACTTGTAAAATTAACGAAGTAATAAACAAACCAATTAATACTTGTACGTTAGAAATCCGACTAAATATCTGCTTAACAGATAACAAATCAGTTTTTTCAATTGGAACAAAATCTTCTTTAACAAAGAAAATCGTTAAAATAGTCGTAATTGCTAAAACAGTTCCAGTAATAATAAAAACGTTCTCCATACCAAACCATTGAGCCAAAGCGCCTCCCATTGATGGGCCGATTAAATTCCCAGCGACAGCCCCAGTAGCTAAGGTTCCTAATGCCCACCCGCTTTTTTCTCTCGGTGCTTGAGAGGCGATTAAGGCAGTTGCATTGGGAATATAACCTGACAAAATACCTGTCATAAAACGCATAATCAACAACCAATATACATTCGGTACAAAGGCCAGCGACCCCATCGTAAACGTCATCCCTACTGCTGCACGAATCATCATTAAGCGGCGACCCTTGCGATCAGCTAAATTCCCCCATATCGGTGCTACGATGGCAGAAGCAAAAGCTGTAACCGAAATAGCTAAACCTGCAAATAACTCAACTTGATTTTTAGGTGTTCCTAGCTGTTCAATATAAAGGGGAATAAAAGGCATTACCAAACTAAAACTGGCACCGGTAAAAAAGCATCCAATCCACGATATGAACAAATTTCGTTTCCAATCTAACTTCATAGTCAACCTTCTTTCATTACTACTATAGCCTATTTTGTAAAAGAGGTGAATTGGAAAGCAAAAACAAATTGAAAAAACACTTCTAATAAAGTTTTTATTTCTTTAAATAAGGCAAGAGACTATTGGACAATAAAAAAATCTAGTGATAACACCTTATCGACGTTATCACTAGATACATATTGATAAATAAATTCTTCTTTAATCTTAAGAAATTACAGCTAAAATAATGAAGTTTAAAATAAATAAAATATCCACAATCCAAAGAATTGGTGAAATTTCGTCGAATTTTCCTTTAATCACTTTCACAATTGTATAAAAGATAAATCCGGCTGCGATTCCATACGAAATGCTATAACAAAAACCCATAAAAATTGCAGCAAAGAAAGCTGGTACTGCTTCTTCTAAATCTGTCCACTCAATATCTTTGAAAGAAGCCATCATCATAACCCCAACTAAAATTAATGCTGGTGCTGTCGCTTGCGCTGGTACAATAGAAATTAACGGTGAAAAGAAACTGCTGATTGCAAACAATCCCGCAACTACCACAGATGTTAAACCAGTCCGTCCACCAGCACCAATCCCAGCTGCAGACTCAACATAAGTTGTCGTATTGGACGTGCCAAAAATTGCACCAATTGAGGTTGCAATCGCATCTGCAAACAAGGCTTTATCCATTTTTGTATTAAAACCGCGGCTATCTTCTAAAGCCTCCTCATCTGCTTTGGAAAAAATTCCAGTTCTACGACCAGTTCCAATAAACGTCCCAATCGTATCAAAAGTATCTGATAAACTAAATGCTATAATTGTCATTAAAACTTGCGGAATTTTACTAGCATCCCGAAACAACGATTGCATGCCTTCGCTTCCAAAAGCTGCTCCAAATGTTGTTTTTAATTCATTAATAGAACTGCTTAAAGAATTGGCCTTCCAATCAATTGCACCAAGATCTACGACACCCATAAAAATCCCTAAAACCGTCGTCGTCACGATTCCAATTAAAATAGCACCACGAACATTACGTACAACTAAAATGGTCGTTACTACTAAACCAATAACAGCTAATAAGACCGGTGCGTTATTAAAGTTAGCTAAAGCTGGAACAATCCCACCATTCATCGTAACGCTAACTGCCTTATCTCCTTTTACAACGCTGCTTGTAATTGTGGCAGAATCTGCGCTAAAGCTCAAAAGGTTCGCATTTTTCAAGCCAACATACGCAACAAAAATTCCAATTCCCCCACCAATAGCATGTTGCATACTTTCTGGAATTGCATGGATAATCATTTTACGAATTTTCGTAATGGTAATAAAAATATTAATCAAACCACAAATAAAAACCATTGCTAGTGCTTGTTGCCATGTATAACCTAAACCAAAAACAACTGTGAAAGTGAAAAAGGCGTTCAACCCCATCCCAGGTGCTTGTGCATACGGGACATTGGCAAAAAGCCCCATTACTAAAGTTCCGATTACTGATGCAATTATCGTCGCAAGAAATACTGCTTGAAATGGCATCCCCGATGCTGACAAAATAGTCGGGTTCACAAACAAAATATAGCTCATCGCGAAGAAAGTTGTTAAACCTGCGACAAATTCGGTTGAAACAGTTGTATTGCTTTCCTTCAATTTAAAAAACTTTTCCATTAAAATTTTCACTCCTACAAAAGAATAAGGGCATATTTCGGATTTGTCATCCAACAAAGACTGATTATACTTTTCAAATAAAAATAAAACAACATTTTTTCGAGATATTCAGTGACGAAAACTATTTAATGTTCGTGTTTTCGTTAAAGAAATGAATTGTTTTGGTATTTCTACTTCGGTAAGTTTTTTTAAAGGTATCTTTTGAACAAACCAGTCAGCTTGTGAAAAATATGAAATATGTTAAACTAAAACAGCGTATCTTTTATACGAGGGGAGAAATATATATGAATAAAAAATTGATTGCCATCGACTTAGATGGTACAACATTAAACGCTCAATCCCAAATTAGCCCTAAGACTGAAGCTGTTTTAAAAAAAGCGCTGGCATCTGGCCATATTGTCAGTATCGCCACCGGCCGGCCATTTCGCATTAGTGAAAAATTTTATCACCAACTTGCGTTAAATACACCAATGGTTAATTTTAACGGGGCTTTAGTCCACGTTCCTTATACACAATGGGCTGCTGAGTCCGAAACTCTTTTTAGTCGCGATATTGTTTTTGAAATTTTAAAACAAAAAAATGATTTACAATTAGATTTTGTCGCAGCTGAAAATCGTGACACTTTCTATGTTGATCGTTTAGATTTTGGCAGTGAGTATCTGTTTGATAATCAAAAACCAACCAATGATAACTTATTGCAAAATTTAAAAACAAACCCAACTTCAATGTTAATTCAGACTAAAACAGAGTTAGCAGAAACTGTTTCAGATACTTTAAAGGCTCAATTTTCTGACTACATCGACGTAAGAACTTGGGGTGGACCGAATGCAATTTTAGAAATCGTAGCTAAAGGAATTCAAAAGGCTCGCGGTGTTGAAATTATCGCTAACGCAATGGCAATCGACCGTAAAGATATCATCGCTTTTGGCGACGAACACAACGATTTAGAGATGCTTGATTACGCAGGCTGGGGGGTCGCAATGAAAAATGCGACGCCTGACGCAAAAGCAGTAAGCAACGATATTACAACTAAAACTAATGACGAAGATGGTTTAGCCGATTATTTGGAAAAATATCTTGCTATTTAATTTTTTAAACAAAAAGGTTTGGAGTTCTAGTAATGAATACTCCAAACCTTTTTGTTTGTATTTCTATATTTTTGTATTATAATAATTAATACAAACAATACAACTAAAATAATGTAATCTAATTAGGAGTGATTCTCATGCAATTGAATAGCCACGAATATTTGCCGATTTTAATACCGCTTATTATTTTACAAATAGGTCTAGCCATTTACGCAATTGTCGACGTATTAAAACATCCCCATTACAAATTTGGTAATCAGATTATTTGGATTATTATTTGTGCGGTATTTTCTTTTATGGGACCGATTATTTATTTTGCTTTTGGTAAAGGAGAAGATTGAATGACCGCCATGTTAACCTTGCAAAATATAACCAAACAATTTGGTAATCACCTTGTTCTTGATGATTTGAATTTAACAATCCCAAGAGGCAGTATTTTTGGTTTCGTTGGTGAAAATGGTGCCGGAAAAACAACTACCATGAAGATTATTTTAGGACTTTTAGCCGCTGATAGCGGTTCTGTTACAATTGCAGGACAAACAGTAAAATACGGTAATACCAAAACCAACCAGAAAGTCGGCTACCTTCCGGATGTACCCACATTTTATGACTATCTGACTGCAAAAGAATATTTAACCTTATGCGGTCGTACGAGCGGTATGACAAAAAGTCAACAAACGCTTCAAATCCCTGCACTATTATCAAAAGTTGGGTTACAAACCACACAAAAAATCGGGAAATTCTCACGGGGAATGAAACAACGCTTAGGTTTAGCTCAAGCTCTCTTGAATGAGCCACAATTATTAATTTGTGACGAACCAACTTCTGCACTAGATCCATCCGGACGCAAAGAAGTATTGCAAATCTTAGCAAGTTTAAAAAACGAAACTACCGTTTTATTCTCTTCTCATATTTTGACCGACGTGGAAGCGATATGTGATTATGTAGCCATATTAAATGACGGAAAAATTCACTTAACAGGTTCACTAGCAGAAATTAAAAACTCTCAACCTCATCATTATGAGTTACACTTTGAAAATCCAAATGATACGGCTCTTTTTTTGAACCAAAATCCCCTTACTTGGCAGCAAGTAGAGAAAAAGTTAATTCTACCCAGTGAAGAGCCAACCAATATAGGCTTACAAATTATCAAAAGACTTGCCACACTAAACTTGGTACCGTTAGAATTCAAACTTGTTGAACCAACGTTAGAAGATATATTTTTAAAGGCGGTGAAAAAATGAGGCAAATTCAACTTTTTCTTACTAAAGAAATCTTTGCGAATTGGCGCACAAAAAAAATTCCAATCTTATTCATTATTGCATTTTCTGTTGGGATTTTATCGCCATTTTTAGCTAAAATTATGCCAAATATTTTGACTTCCATACTGCCAAAAGAAATGGCTATTACCTTACCAACACCTACATCTAGTGACAGTTGGACACAATATTATAAAAACTTGCCGCAATTTCTCTTACTGGCAATCGTCTTATTATCAGTTGGTATCATCAGTACTGAAGTAGAAAAAGGCACTCTCATTCCCTTTATTACAAAAGGTTTATCGCGTTATGCTGTGGTAATGAGCAAAGGATTATATCTCTTTTTTATTTGGTCTTTTACCCTTTTCACATCCTTTTTGATTAATGCCAGCTACACAGCTTATTATTTCAATGATGACAAAAGCCCACATCTTTTACTCCCACTTTTTGGTTTTTGGTTATATGGTATTATTTTTTTAGCCGCTACTATTTTCGCTTCCACTTTAGCCAAAAATACAGGAGCAAGTCTTTTAATTATAGCTATCTTTTATTTAATCAGTAATTTGCTTGGCATTTTCAAAAAGATAACGCATTACAATCCTTTTACTTTAGGTAGCAACTCTATAAATTGGCTAACAGGTAAAAGTGATTTTACCACATATTGGCCTGCCGTTGCACTGGCTATTTTTCTTATCTTTTCTTTTTTTATACTAAGCTTGATGATTTTTAAAAAGCGGCGTCTTTAGTTTTTTACAAAAAAAATAAGGCTTTCGCTTTTGCACCTAAGGGGTTGGCGTAGCTTGGAAGAAACAAGGCTAACCTAATTTGTGAAAGTAGAACAATCAAGAACTTATTAGCGATAGTAAAATTTTAAAAGATATTTCAAAAAAACAAACGCAAGACCTTTTTCTACTGGTCTTGCGTTTGTTTTTTTATTAGAGCGTTTCATAAGTAATTGCTTCAGCTTTAGGAATTTCTTCATCAATAAAGTAAACTTTATACCAAGTTAAGAAAGTAAAAATGGTCCAAATTTTACGCTGTACTTCTGCTTTACCTTCATGGTGGTCATTTAGCAATTTCATGATTTTTTCTTGGTCAAAGAATTGTTTAGCAAAATCTGCAGTAAACAATGCTTTCACTTCTTCATAACCGTGATCTTCTTTTAACCACGCTTTAATTGGTACTGGAAATCCTAATTTTTCACGATTTGCCCATTCTTCTGGTAAATGACGATTTGCCGCTTGACGGAAAACGTCTTTGGTGTTGTTTTGATTCATAAGATATTTTGCTGGAATTCGTTGTGCTAATTTCATCACTTCAATATCCAATAATGGTACTCGTAATTCAAGAGAACTTGCCATAGAAAGTTTATCTGCTTTTAATAAAATATCTTTTGGCATCCATTGGTGAACATCCACGTATTGCATTTTGTTGACTTCACTTTCAATACCTTCTGTTTGATCAAAGTGCGGATTCATGATCTCTTTAACAGACGGTGCAGTTTGAAATTCTGGTTTCAAATAACTTGCAGCTTCTTGTTCATCAAAGACTTTGGCGTGACCGATAAAGAATTCGCGCGCTGGCGCAGTTGCTTCATATAAATGAATACGACCATGGAAATTTTTCATGTGACCAAATTTACGGCCAATGGAGTAGCGCATACCTTTTGGCAGTTTCTTCAATCCTTGGGCAAAAACACGGACCATTTTAGAATTGGTATGGAAGCCATATGTTTGGTAACCGGCAAATAATTCATCCGCACCTTCCCCTGATTGTACCACTCGTACAGATTGTGACGCTAAGTTCGCCAAGAAATAAAGGGGAACACAAGATGGATTAGAGTCTGGCTCATCCAAATGATATTGAATAAGCGGAAAAGCCTTAAAAGACATATCGCCATCAATAACCGCAGCCGTATTATTCAAATCCAACATTTTGGTTAGCTTCCGCGCTTCAATTGCTTCATTATACGTCTTATCATCAAATCCAATTGAAAAAGAATGATCTGGTCGCAATACAGAAGTTACATAACTTGAATCAACACCGCTAGATAAAAAAGCACCTACTTCGACATCCGCTATACGGTGAGCAGCAATCGAAGCTTCGACTGTTTTATCAATTTCTTCTATCCATTCATCTTTTGAGTAAGCATCTTTTTTTGTAAAATCAGCATCCCAATATTCTTTAATTGTTAGTTTTCCATCTTTATACGTAAAGTAATGTCCTTCAGGTAAACGAAAAACATTTTTAAAGAATGTTTCGCCATTTAATGGTGAGTATTGAAATGTCATATACGGTTTCAAAGCAGCTGTATTTAGCTCTTTGTCAAAATCTGGATGTGGTAAAAAGCTCTTGATTTCTGAACCAAACATGAACGTACCATTCATTTGCGTATAATAATACGGTTTAATACCAAAATGATCACGAGCACCAAACAATTCTTGCTTTTCAATATCCCAAATAGCAAAAGCAAACATCCCGCGCACTTTTTGTAAAAGTTCGGCGCCCCATTCTTCATAACCATGCAATAATACTTCTGTATCTGCATGTGTCGAAAAAATATGTCCAGCAGCAATTAATTGCTCTCTTAAAGGTTGAAAATTATAAATTTCTCCATTAAAGATAATTACTTTGCTACGGTCTTCATTATAAATAGGCTGTGAGCCACCTTCTAAGTCAATAATTGACAACCGACGAAAACCCAATGCCACATTTTTGTCTGTATATTTACCAGAACTATTAGGACCACGGTGGACGATGCGATCCATCATATCTTCAATAATTTCTTGTTTTTGATCCTTGCTGTTCACAAAGCCGACAATGCCACACATATTTTCACGTCCTATTATTAAAATTTCATTTTCTACAAATCAGGACTTATCATAACATAAAATTAAGCATCCTACGACTGAATTTGCTAAATGGCCTTTTATCAAAAAATTTTTTTTACTTTCTCTTAATATTTTACAAAATTTATTGTCTCTTCTTCATTATTTTCCTTTCTTTAACCAACAAAAAAAGATTTAAATGGCTCTGTGGCACTACTTCTCATTGCCTACTATATTGTAAAAATACTTTCGGCATAAAAAGCGTCACTGATCATTTAAATCTTTTGTTTTAATTTTTTATTATTTATCATTTGAAATTTCAGAAGGAAGCGTTTTTGCCTCGAAAATAAATTTGAAATCTCGTTGTCTTACGTCACCACTATAAGTCACGTTATAATCATGCGCTAAAATATTTATCGTGCGTCCACTTAACCGTATCACTGCATTTCCCACTAAAGCCAAACTTGTGTACATTTCTTTTGCAATGCGATGTGCGTCATTGTTGCGTTTAGCCAATTTCATCATTAACTCAGCACTATTGCCATCATCACCTGCAGCCAATACGGAGGCAATCATTTTTGAGGACCTGATAAATGGAAATAAAGGTACGATACTAATTAACAACATAAAAGCTAACTTACCTGTCACTTCAATATTAACTTGTTTTTTTGCAATCGCATCTTTGAATTGTTGAAAATCTGAGTCTTCTGTTTGCGACAATGGAACATTGACAAAAGCGGTAAAATAGCGTAAATCATCTTTTGTTAAATCGGTTTGTAATTGATTTTTTTGATTCATTATAACGCCTCCTAACAACTCTATTAAGTACTAAACAGCCCGTTTTAACTTTTCGTTTTTATTCTAACATTTTTTTAATCTACTACAAAAAGAAACAGTTTTAATTAAATTATTTTTTTCAAAATAAACAGATAAATTCACAAAAAAATTTTTTAAAGAATATATTTTATAAAAAAACTTCCATTCTAACAAAATTTAAATATGATTTTTAAATCGTCTCTTTTTAGAGACTAAAAATTAACCAAAGATAAAAAGAGGTACCAACCTCTTTATGATTGGCACCTCTTTTATCGAAATAAAACATTTAAAAATGCGTATCCGCAAACCAGCGTATTTCAAACAATCTTTTTAAATACTCTTTTCCATCTTAAAAATTGAAAATATTATACTTGCGATAAGGAGAGTACGGGATTTGAACCCGTGCACCGGTATAAGCCGGCTCGCCGGATTTCGAGTCCGGTGCATTACCACTCTGCCAACTCTCCGTTTGACTACTTCTTCTATTTTCATCAAAATTGAAAAAAAGTCAATTAAGATGTATCTGATAAAAAGCGCGAATCAACTGCAGTGTGTGCGTATCTTTCAAAAATGTTTTCAATTTGAAAAAAAATCGTATAGTATGCAGCTAAGACACGCTAATACCAGATGGAATTTAATAAACTAGCCTTTTCCATTAAAAATTTTTTCTGGAGCCTCCATTTTTAAAATGCCATCCACTGCGGATTGAATTAATTCTGCAATTTGTTCTTGCGAAGGATGGATAATCCCTGAAGACATCAAAGAAGCAATCCCGGTCACTGTAATCCAAGTACCGTCATGTAACGCCTTAATATACTCATCAGACAGGTCAGCATATTCAGGACAAGTTGAAATCATATTTTTGAAATATTCATAGGAAAACTCGTGCATCATTTTCCCGCCACCATATTCATCGACAAACAAAGCCACGTACAAATTTCGATTCTCTTGAGCAAAGTTAATGTAATTCAAGCCCAAATCAACAATTTGATTTCCAGTATGCGTAATTGGAAATACATTCTCTTGTAAATCTCGCATAACTGTTTCAACCAACGTATTTTTTAAATCTTGCATATTTTTAAACTCTAAATAAATTGGCTGGGTAGAAATCCCCATTTTTTTGGCAATGTTACGGGCTGTAAACTTACTGAAGCCATCTTTTGAAATAACTTCATAAGCGGCTTTCAATATTTGATCTTTTGTGTAAACCTTACGACGCATAGAAAGTCACCTCTCCTTTATAATAACATTTATCATTCATAAACTTATTGTAAACAAAAATAGAATTTTTGGGAAATGATATACCTCAAAAATAGTTATCTATCTGAGATAGAAAATTTCGTACGATAACAAAAGATCTAAAATTAACCAACTGTTTGCAATAAATTTATAACATAAAATATCTTAAAAACAGGATAAGGCATTCTACATCTTATTACAACTGTTATTTTTATTAAATCTATATTAATTTATTTTAAGCCAATATACATCTTTGCCAATTTTCAGACAATCATTATGAATGTTTTTAAATATAAAAAGAAAAAATTATTTTCAAATAAAATTTAAAAGCAATTCAAGCGCTGAAATGATAGAATAGAAGCAACTTTATAAATGAGGTAACCCAATGAAAGAAGAACTTATTTTAAGCACCTGCCTGATGGCTGGACGTATTATGATGGAGAATGGTTCTGAAGTATATCGTGTAGAAGATACAATGAATCGCATTGCAGAAAATGCAGGTATTTCTAATACTGTCAGTTATGTCACAGCAACTGGTCTTTTTATGAGCGTTCGCAATTCTTCTTTTTCTCAACTAGAAGAAGTTCATGAACGTTCCATTAATCTAGAAAAAATTGTAGCCGTTAATCAGCTTTCACGAGAATTTGCGGCAAAAAATATTTCTTTAACTGAACTAAACGAGCGACTAAAACGCGTAAACTGTGACACACCGAGTTTTTCCTTAATGTGGCAAACCCTTGCAGCCGGTTTAGTTAGTTGTACACTTATGTATATTTTTGGTGGTATTTGGCAAGATTTCATCCCAACATTTTTAATTGGCTGTATCGGCTTTATCGCTGGAATTTACATCAAAAAATGGTTACAAATGCGATTTCTAGATATGTTTGTCGCTGCATTTGTAATTGGCACATTTGCTATTTTTAGCGTGAAACTTAGTTTAGCTAATAATATTGATCATATCATCATTGGGGCGGTAATGCCTTTGGTTCCGGGTGTCGCTATTACCAATTCCTTCCGTGATATTTTATCTGGTGATTTGTTAAGCGGAATTGCTCGCGGAATTGAGGCAATATTTGTAGCCGCAGCAATTGGTGTTGGAATCGCCACAACACTGCTTTTATTTGGAGGAGGTATAGCATAACCATGTATGCTATTCATTTTTTATTTAGTTTTATCAGTACTGTTGCTTTTGGAATTATCACAAATATCCCGAAGCGCTCATTGTTAGCAACCGGTTTAACCGGTGCAATTGGATGGATGGTCTATTGGCTATTGCGACAAAATGCCCATGGACTGGGTTTTTCTAATTTTGTTGCAGCCATAGCAATCGGCTGCTTGAGTATCTTTTTTTCTAGACGCCTTAAAATGCCCATGATTATTTTCAATATCCCCAGTTTGGTTCCACTAGTTCCTGGCGGCCCCGCTTATCAGGCAATTCGCGAGTTGGTATTAGGTGATTCTGCAAAATCTTGGAATAATCTAAAGATAGTTATTATGACTGCCGGCGCAATTGCAGCGGGTTTTATGATTACCTCCCTAGTAGAAACGCTTGTTTTCAAATTTAATACTCATATAAAAAAAGCATCTCAAAAGTGAGATGCTTTTTTTAGCGAATAATTAACACTGAGCAACTTGCTCCTTTGGCTAATAATGCAGCTTGGCTTCCCAAAACAAACGGCGCTTGATTCGGTTTACTTTTGGAACCGCAAATTAGTAAATCTGGTTTTACTGCCGGTAAAACTTTTTCTAAAATAACCGTTGCTGGGGTTCCTTCATCAACGACAATAGCGACCTTTTTTACCCCTTGAGAAAGCGCTCGTTTACGATAGTTTTCAGCAATTGCAATCGTTTTTTGTTTATGAAGTGCAAGTGTTTCTGGTGTCAAATATTCATAAACATTTAAGCGATTAATTTCAAAAATTGTTGTAATTGTTAATTCTGCTTGTTGCTCAATTGCATAGGTTAAAGCATATTCAAAAGCTTTTTTTGAATCATCGGAATCATCTACTGCTACTAAAATATGCGTAAAACTCTTCTTCACCTTTTTTCACCTTCCTAACCATTGGCACCTGTCAATGTTCCATAAATTAAGAATAAATTTAATAATGTCAAAACAATAGCAATAATCCACGCCAAAATTTTCATCCATGTCGGATTGGCAAAACGGCCCATAATTTTTTTATCACTCGTGTAGATTGTTAATGGAATAATTGAAATCGGTAAAGCAATACTCAAAAATACTTGGGTATAAAGCAATAAATCTTCAACTGCCGACTCTCTACCACCGTATATAATGACACAAATAATAACCGGTACAATGGCAAGTAAACGTGTCACCACACGACGCATCCACAATGGCATTTTTAAATTAATAAACCCTTCCATTACGATTTGACCAGAAAGTGTTCCAGTAATGGTCGAGTTCTGACCAGAAGCAAGCAATGCTACGGCAAAAAGCGTACTTAAAAGCGGACTTGCAATATTGCCGACAATATCAGGATTTTTTAAAGCATCATACAAGTCGACGAACTTTCCTAGATCACTGTTTGTTCCATAAAACAATGCCCCTCCTAAGATTAATAATAAGCAGTTCACTACAAAGGCAACAGTTAACTGAATATTAGAATCCCAGGTAGTAAACTTAATTGCACGTGCTTTTTCTTCATCGTCATTGCGATCAAATTTACGAGCTTGTGAAATTGACGAATGTAAATACAAATTATGTGGCATTACTGTCGCACCGACAATTCCTAACGCCAATAAAAGCATAGATTTATCCGATGCAATTTTAGGATCAGGAATAAAGCCACGTAATACTTCTCCTAATTGCGGTTGGGCTAAAGCAACTTCATAAGCAAAAACCATAAATATAACTGTGATTAAGACCGCCACGATTGCTTCAATTTTGCGAAATCCTAATTTTGTAAGTAACAACAATAACAACACATCTAGTGTAGTAATTAAAACCCCAACGATTAAAGGTAAACCAAATAATAATTGTAACGCTACCGCACCACCGATTACTTCGGCAATATCGGTCGCCATAATTGCAAGTTCGGTAATAATCCACAAAACAAAGCCTGTTTTTTTTGAGGTATGCTCTCTTGTCGCTTGCGCTAAGTCACGTCCTGTTACAATACCTAATTTTGCAGCCATACTTTGTAAAAGCATAGCAATTAGACTCGATAATAAAATAACACTTAATAAAGCATATTTATATTCGGCCCCTCCTGCAATTGACGTAATCCAGTTACCTGGATCCATATAACCTACCGCTACTAAAGCGCCCGGTCCACTATAAGCAAGTAGTGTGCGAAAAAAACTAGCATTTTTAGGAACATCAACCGTATTATTGATTTCCTCCAGACTTGGACCGTTTGCATATTCAATTAATTTTTCTTTTTTTTGATTCATCTCATCACTCTTTTCTAGTCAACTCAATTATTTTTTAGGTTAGCCGAAACTTTTGACAAATTGAGTGTACACCTATTTTTTTTTACTGTAAACTAGAAAGATATTTAAAAAGCAATAAATAATCTTCATTTTTTATAAATCAGCCTTTGGTAGGATAGCTTTTTCCACTAAAACTCCTTATAATACAATTGGTTAATGTTAATTGCTAAACTTACAATTTTGTTTGTTCTTTGCCAGACAAAACACAGGGCAAATCAAACAAAGCCTTGTATAATAATAGTATATCAAACAAAGGAGATGAGACCATGAGTATCGCTCTTTCTCGCAAAATTATTAATACAATTTCTATTGTTGGCATTTTAGTTTCTATTGCTTTAACAATATATTTTATCGATCTTGGTGTCTTTAAAGACATCAATGCACTAAGAGGATTAGTCGGTGACTCGATTATTTTAGGTCCTATCATCTTTATTTCATTACAAATTTTGCAAGTAGTAATTCCCATCATCCCCGGCGGTATTTCTAGTGCTGCTGGTGTATTGATTTTTGGGCCTTTCGCTGGTTTTGTTTATAATTATGTTGGCATTTGTATTGGTTCAATCATTATTTTTCTTTTGGGACGTCGCTACGGCAAACCTTTCATTTTGAGTATGATTAGCGATAAAACTTACAATAAATATATTGGCTGGTTAGATAACCAAAGTCGATTTGAAAAATTATTTGCTTTAGCCATTTTCTTACCAGTCGCACCAGATGATGCGCTTTGTCTAATGGCTGGTCTTACCAATATTTCTGTAAAAAAATACGTTTGGATTATTTTGCTGGCAAAACCACTATCCATCTTCTTATATAGTATGGCTTTAATCTACGGCGGCTCCTTTTTGACGGGACTAATTGGTTAAAAAAACAAACTAAAATATCCCACACAACTTAACTTGTGTGGGATATTTTTATGCCCTCTTCCACGTTGAACCACCCTATCTCTTTGTTGAAAGTTATTTTTCCGCTACAATAGAAACAGGTGATGAAGATGAAGTATTTAAAAGAGTCCTTAAAAAACACTTGGGATTTTTTAGTAAAAACAAACGTTTATTTCCGTGACGTTCTCTTAATGCACGGTTTTATTTTATTTGTAATTATTCCACTTTTAAGCAGTTCCACTAAATTTATTTTAAAACAAGGCCAAATCCATTATTTGTCCTATGATAATTTAGCTGAAATTGCTATGCAGCATCCAGTAGTAACTTGCTTACTAGTGCTTATTTTACTACTTATTTTATTACTTGTTTTCTTTGAATTTACCTTCTTACTTTTGAGTGTTTATTTCATTGAAAAAAAGCAACCCGTTTCCTTAAAGCAGCTACTGCGGATGACGACGATTCAGCTAAAAAAATTACGCCCTAGCATTTTTTTATTTTTTCTTTTTTACTTTTTACTAATTTTACCAATAGGTGGTTTAAGTTTTAACTCTGACTTATTAGCTCGAATTAAAATTCCCGCTTTTATCATGGATTTCATCTTTACAAACCGTTTGTTGATTATTACGGGTTTTATTTTGTGTTATCTGATTTTAATGTATATTGGTATTCGTTTAATTTTCGCGTTACCGGAAATGATTTTACGTGATCGTCCGTTTAAAGATGCGTTTAAAGAAAGTTTAGTGATCACAAAGCGGCGTTTTCTCGCTATTATAGGACGCTTTGTATTTATCGGTGGCGCAATTTTATTACTAACTGGTCTCAGTTTTACCCTAGTCGTAGGCATACAGGCTTTCATTGAACAATTTTCCCCTGACCATGCTTTAATCAGCGCTGTTTTTGCCATGACTTTACTCCAATTTTTTTTACTCGTCAATTTAGTTTTATCAACAGTTGGAATTTTTTATATTATCATTGACTTTATGAATGATGAAGGATTCTTACCAGAAATACCCAATTGGTTTTACCAAGAAGCATTACCTAATCCTCGCTTTGAAGGTCTCAAAAATACACTTCTAATTTTAATTGCTGTTTTTTTTGGAGTTGGTGTAAGTTTATACAATATGGATTATCTCGATCAAGAAATTACTAAAATTCCGATCACTATTTCACATCGTGGCGTTAACAATAATAATGGTGTTCAAAATAGCCTTGCTGCTTTAGAAAAAACAAGTCAAACTCAGCATCCTGATTATATTGAAATGGACGTGCAAATGACCACCGATAAACAATTTGTTGTTATCCATGACTTCAATTTGAAAAATTTAGGTAATGTTAACCAAAGTCCTGAGAAAATGACACTTGCTGAAATTCAAAATGTAACGCTACACGAGCATAATCAAACAGCAAAAATTCCCACTTTTGATTCTTATTTAGCCCAAGCAAAACACTTGAATCAAAAATTACTAGTAGAAATTAAGACTCAGCAAAAAAATACAGCACCAATTATTCACACATTTTTACAAAAATATCAAGAGGAAATCCAAGCAAATGGTCACATGGTACAAAGTTTATCTTTTTCCATTGTCGAAGCGCTGAAAACGCAAGCGCCCCATCTTACTGTTGGTTATATTTTGCCTTTTAATGTTGTTGGTCCGCCAATTACAAAAGCTGATTTTTTAACAATGGAGTACTCGACTATTAACCACAACTTCATTACTTCCGCAGAAGAAGATGGTAAAAAAGTTTTCGTTTGGACGCCCAATAGTAGTGATGATATGAGTCGAATGATTTTTTATGAAGTAGATGGTATTATTACCGACCAAATGGGAAAGCTCAATCAAACCATCAAAGATGCCCAAAACAAAGTCACCTATTCTGATAAACTATTAAACTTTGTTATTGGCGTTGGCTAAGCGTGAAAAAAAAGAAAACCGGACAAAATAAAGGTCAGACTGACTTTTATTTTGTCCGGTTTTTCAAGTAGTAAATACAGCAACAGTGCTCTATCTACTTTAAAAATGACAATTCCTGTTTTTTTTAGTCTATGCTAAAAAGTTGTCATTTATTAGGCTACAACAGCAACAGTTCGGATATCTTCATAACGCACCAACAAACGATTTTGCGCTTCAATTACCTTTGGTCGATCACTACGTTCACATTCTAAAACTGAAATCAAGACTGTGTTCGTGTATGTATGTTCGACAAAACCTGCAACCTCACTTGTCAATCCCACTGGTTTGCATATGTATGTTTTCCCAATTTCTATTTCCATTAATAACACCTCCTTTTATCAATTTCAGATATATCATAACAGAAAAAATTAAATTTGAAAACGCTTTTTGTGTATTTTTTTAATTTTTAAACATTTATCATTTATGTATATACCATTAACAAAAAAATAAGATTAAAACTATTCTACGGTAAATAATTAGTTCTCAAAATACAAAAAACTACCATTATAAAGCGTATGTTGTTACTATTCATTTTATCGCCCAAACAAAAAAACAAAACAATACCAATTACAATATGAAATGATATTAAAATAGAATACAACAAAAAAAGAATTCATTTTTCAAAAATTAAATTAGAAAACGGAAATTAAAAAAATAACAATATTTATAAAAAGATTTTTCGGTATAAATATCACTTAAATTTGTACCCTAACTCCACTAGGTAAAATCAACACCTATCTTTTTACAGCATGCCGCTTTATCACTATAATTAATGATAGAGAAAGGAGATGAAAAAATGACTTTATTCAGAAAATGTTTTGGTGAATTTATTGGTACTTTCATGTTGGTTTTTGTCGGAACAGCCACTGTTGTGGTTGGAAAAGCAGATCCACTTGCAATTGGTTTGGCATTTGGATTAACCGTTACAATTATGGATTTGGCAGTTGGTCATGGGGCCTTGTCAAACGGCTTATTTAATCCCGCTGTTACCGTTGCGATGGCTATTAACAAACGTATTACATGGAAAGATTCTATCTTTTTTATCATCAGCCAGTTTATTGGTGCTATCATTGCTTCATTTTTTGTCGGTGTCTTCGGCAAAGCGTTGAAAGTTCCTGCTGGGTCATATGGTCAGACAGACTTTAGCGAAATTAGCGCAGGTATGGCATTTGGTTTTGAAACACTGATTACCTTTTTATTTATTTTTGTTATTATTATGGCTACTAGTAAAAAATATGGTAGTGGTGCACTAGCCTCTTTTGCCATTGGTCTTGTATTGGCATTATTAATTATTGTTGCTTTAAATTTAACTGGCGGATCTCTAAATCCAGCTCGTAGTTTTGGACCTGCAATTTTTGCTGGAGGTACAGCTTTGAGTCATTATTGGGTTTATTTATGTGCACCAATCGTCGGTGGCGTATTGGCCGCCTTTGTTACACGGTTTCTAGGTAGTGAAGAAGAAATTTAACCTCTTGTTTAAGATGAAAAAAACAGCTCTGGTTTTTAGAGCTGTTTTTTCATACGTTTAATTTAAACTTCTTTCATGCAAGATTACTCAAAAACCTTTATAATGACTAAAGAACACTTAGATGAGGTGAAAAAAATGGAAGAATTTGAAGGGCTATTAGTAAAAACTGTCCTTTTACAAGAACAACCTATGCGCCTATCCTTAATTAAGCTAGCCAAAGACGGGGAAATTACAGAAGGTATTATTAAAGACCGCTACCTTTCCAACTATATTTTTCGATTACCTAATGATAAATACACACTAAAAGTTACTGGTAAACGTAACCAACGCAATCAACTGGTTATTAAACATATGCAAATTAAAAACGTTGACGATTATATCAAAGTTATTGGAACACCAGAATAACGTGAAACACACTTTGTAAACTAAGGCACCCAAATCTATTATCGTGGATTTGGGTGCTTTTTAGATACGGATAAATATAATTTCATGATTATCTAAAACAATCTCATTTATCTTTTGTTATCTCGGTCTACACTACTCAATCACAGCCAGGGCAGCTTGTGGAATATCATCCTTTTGTACTTCTTTATAGGTTTTAACAAAAGCCCCTTTATTTTCTAACTTCAAGTAATGGCCCTTTTTTAATTCAGAAAGCCCTGAGAATTCAATGGTTCGTTTGTTTCCCTTTTCATCTGCGGCAACTTGACGATAAAGAGCTGTCCCATAACTGTTTACTTCTTTTGGTTGCGTAGTTTTTACGTAGATATTCCCCTCTTTTACAAAAGGATTCACGCAATCAACTATTTGAGCAAATTCCCCGGAAGCATCATCTGAAAATACAGTTGCACCTCCAATTAGTACGCCTAAAATCACGGCAACGCCTAATACACCTTTAATTAATCGTTTTAACATCTATTGCAACTCCTTTAATTGATTTTCTTGATGCCTCTATCATAACGAGAGTGACCAGCAGAAGTATCGTACTTTAGACTTAATTTCCCTAACACAATTGTCACCTTTGGGATAACTTTGTAAGCTTTAAGGAAAAATTAAGACCACATAGGTATCTTTAGTTCATACTTTTTAGTGGGCGAGTTTTGGTGCTTTGCTCTAAGATAGCTTATGACGATGAGTTATCTCTATTTGAGAGGCAGGTTCGATTCCTGCCGTCCACGTTCTTTCTAGTAACAACCAACTTCACTTGTAGTAAAACAAAAAAAGGCGACTGCCTCTTTGCAGTCGCCTTTTTTGTCGATATTTATAGACGTTCGTTCAATTCTTTTGATAATTCTTCAAAGCCTGGTTTACCAAGGAGTGCGAACATATTTTTTTTGTATGCTTCTACTCCGGGTTGGTCAAATGGATTGACCCCATTTAAGTAACCAGAAATACCAACGGCAATTTCAAAGAAATACATCAAATAACCCAATGTATATGCATCCATTTCAGGAATTTTCACTAGTAAGTTAGGAACATCACCATCTGTATGAGCTAGCAAGACACCTTCAAAGGCTTTTGTATTTACAAAGTCAACTTCCTTACCTTGCAAGTAACCTAATCCGTCTAAGTCTTCTTTTGTCACTGGAATTTTCACTGATTTGCGTGGTTTTTCAACTTTAACAACCGTTTCAAAAATATTACGTCGGCCTTCTTGGATATATTGACCCAGTGAATGCAAGTCAGTTGAGAAGTTAGCACTGGATGGATAGATGCCTTTTTGATCTTTCCCTTCAGATTCGCCAAATAATTGTTTCCACCATTCAGAGAAATATTGCATACCTGGTTCGTAGTTAATTAGTAATTCTGTTACTTTACCTTTACGATACAAAATGTTGCGCATAGCTGCATACTGATAAGCTTCATTTTCTTCTAACTTATCAGAAGTGTAATCTTTAGATGCATCTGCTGCTCCTTGCATTAAAGCATCGATATCTGCGCCACTAGCAGCAATTGGTAATAAACCAACAGCAGTCAGAACAGAAAAACGTCCGCCAACATCATCAGGAATGACAAAAGATTCCCAACCTTCAGCATCCGCTTCAACTTTAACTGCACCTTTTTCTTTATCTGTTGTAGCGTAAATGCGTTTATTTGCTTCTTCTTGACCATATTTATTAATCAATAATTCTTTGAAAACACGGAACGCAATAGCGGGTTCTGTTGTTGTTCCAGATTTTGAGATAACGTTAACAGAAAAATCACGATCACCAATAACTTCAATTAAATCCGCCAAGTAAGTTGAAGAAATTGAATTACCGGCAAAGAAAATTTGCGGAGCCGATTTATCATTAGCATTCATGTAATTGTAAAATGAGTGATTCAAAAAATCGATGGCAGCACGCGCACCTAAATATGATCCACCAATCCCGATAACGACTAATACTTCTGAATCCGATTTAATTTTTTCTGCTGCTTTTTTAATACGAGCAAATTCTTCTTTGTCATATTCTGTTGGTAAATTAACCCAACCGATAAAATCACTACCTGCACCGGTGCCGTTACGTAATGCTTCATGGGCAGCAGTGACTTGACTTTGCATGTAGCCTAATTCATGTTCATTTACAAATGGTGCCACGTTTGAATAGTCAAATTTAATATGTGACATTTAAGCTCCTCCTTGAAATGGATAAATTTAATACATGTATTACTTTACGTTTTTTATGGTTTTTTTTCAAGTAACTTACTGTAAGAAAACCGCAGTAACTCAACCTGTTTGCAAGCTTTAGACAAGTCCTTGGGCTAACATGGCTTTTGCAACTTTAGCAAACCCTGCAATATTGGCGCCCATCATAAAGTTGTCCTTTTGTCCATAACGTTCAGCTGTGTCACGGCAATTATGATAGATATTTAACATAATATCATCCAATTGTTTGTCTACTTCGTCTTTACTCCATTGTTGGCGTTGCGAGTTTTGTGCCATTTCCAAAGCTGATACAGCCACTCCCCCAGCATTTGCTGCTTTTCCAGGACAATAAAAAATATTGTGCTCAATAAAATATTGGGCAGCTTCCATCGTACACGGCATGTTTGCTCCTTCTGCGACTACCTTCACACCATTAGCTACCATTAATTTTGCTTTTTTAATATCAATTTCATTTTGAGTAGCACATGGCAAGGCAATATCTGCTTGAATTTCACTATTCCAAACTGATTCTCCATCAAAATATTGCGCATTCGGGCGTTTCTTTGCATAAGCCGTTAGACGTTCTCGTTGAACTTCTTTTACCTCTTTTAATACATCCAAGTCAATTCCTTCAGGATCATAAACATAGCCATTAGAATCAGAGGCAGTCACAGCTTTTGCGCCTAATTCGATTAACTTTTCAATGGCATAAATGGCCACATTACCACTACCTGAAATGACAACTGTTTTATCTTTAAAATTATCTTTCTTATCTTCTAATAAATGTTTAACGTAATAAACAACGCCATAACCTGTTGCTTCAGTCCTTACTTTACTACCCCAAAATTCCAAAGGCTTTCCAGTTAAAACTCCAGCATCGTATTGTCTCAAACGTTTATATTGACCAAAAAGATAGCCAATTTCTCTACCACCCACGCCGATATCTCCCGCGGGAACATCGGTGTTTGGACCCACATGCTTAGCAAGTTCTGTCATGAAACTTTGACAAAAGCGCATGATTTCATTATCGGATTTACCTTTAGGATCAAAATCAGCGCCGCCTTTTCCACCGCCAATGGGTAAATCTGTCAAACTATTTTTGAAAATTTGTTCGAAAGCTAAAAATTTTAGAATACTTAAATTCACACTTGGATGAAAACGCAAGCCACCTTTATATGGTCCTAAAGCCGAATTGAACTGAATTCGATAGCCACGATTTACTTGCCAATTTCCATTGTCATCTTGCCAAGGCACACGAAATTGAATTACGCGTTCTGGCAAGGTAATCAATTGCAGTAAATTATGTTTTTGGTACTCGCTATGTTCGGCTAAAAAAGGCGCAATGCTTGAGAAAAATTCATCCACAGCTTGTAGAAACTCTGTTTGATCATGGTCTTTTTCGTGGAGACTTTGTTGGACTTGTTGAATATATTCTTTTGCGTTTGTCATAATTTTCCTCCAAGTAAAATATTTGTTACGTTTTTATTTTACCAAAAAACATCTTTATCGTCAGAATTATTTGATAATAGAACAAACTACTAAATTGTGCTACACTGCACCAAGAGGTGAAATCATGAAAAAAAAATATGATGTAATCGTGATAGGAGCAGGACCTGCTGGTATGATGGCCGCTATTGCTGCAGCCGAAAATGAAGTGGATGTTTTATTAGTAGAAAAAAACAAGCGCCTCGGTAAAAAAATGCTTTTAACTGGTGGCGGTCGCTGTAATGTGACAAACAATCGTCCTATTGATGATTTAATTGCACACATTCCTGGTAATGGAAAATTCTTATATAGTACGTTCTCCCAGTGGAATAATAACGATATTATGGAATTTTTTAGTCGTCGCAATGTAGCGTTAAAAGAAGAAGATCACGGGCGTATTTTTCCTGTCACGGATCGCGCTAAAACGATTGTCGATGCCTTATACGAAGAATTAAAACGCCGGAACGTCACTGTTTTACCCAATACAACTGTTACAAAGTTGATCCATGATGAAGCAAAGGTTTACGGTATCCGTTGTGAAAAAGAAGAATTTGAAGCGTCTTGTGTCATTATTACAACTGGTGGTAAAACATACCCAGGAACCGGTTCTACCGGCGATGGTTATAAAATGGCAAAATCTTGTGGTCACAGTGTTACACCACTTTTTCCAACTGAAGCCCCCTTGATTTCAGAAGCTAAATTCATTCAAGAAAAAACTTTGCAAGGCTTAGCATTACAAGATGTTAAACTAAGTGTTTTAGCAAAAGGCAAAGTTGTCACTTCACACACGATGGATTTGCTTTTTACACATTTTGGTTTGTCAGGTCCAGCTGCCTTACGCTGCTCGTATGCAATAAACCAAGAACTTCGCAAAGGCAGTCCCTTTGTCCAAGTTTTATTAGATTGTTTCCCTAAACAAACAAAAACAGAGCTATTAGCTGATTTAACGCTGCGCGTACAAACGAAAAAGAACTTAAAGAATGCCTTAGCACAATGGTTGCCAGAACGATTATTACAGTTTTATCTTGAGCAATTAACTCTAACTGATATTACAGCTGACAAGGTTTCCCTTGAACAATTGGAAAAATTAGTTTTTCTTGTCAAAAATTTCGAGATTCCAATTATTCGTACCTTTGCCCTTGAGCGTGCCTTTGTCACGGGTGGTGGTGTAAACTTAAAAGAAGTTATACCTAAAACTTTAGAAAGTAAACTTTGCCAAGGGCTATTTTTTGCAGGTGAAGTATTGGACGTTAATGGTTATACAGGTGGCTATAACATTACAACTGCTTTATGCACAGGACATGTAGCTGGGAAAAATGCGGCAGAAGTTGCCAGCTGGCAAAAATATTAACTAATAAAAAAAACACGATGCTAAGCTTGTTAACAGCAGAACTTAAAAAGCATCGTGTTTCTTACTTATTCGATTAAATCAACAAATTCTCCTCGCACCAAAGTCGACAAATCAATCGGTGCCATTTCCAGTTGCAATCCGCGTTTTCCCGCTGAAATTATAATAGTATCGAATAATTCAGCTGTTTGATCAATATAGGATGGAAATAATTTTTTCATACCAATTGGGGAACAACCGCCGCGAATGTAACCTGTTGTTTGTTCTAAATCCTTTAAATGTAACATTTCAACTTTTTTATTGCCGCTAGCTTTAGCCAATTTCTTCAAATCCAATTCATGATTACCCGGGATTACAGCGACAATTACACCTGTTTTATTACCGATTGCTACCAGTGTCTTAAAAACCTGAGCGGGATTTTGACCAAGTTTTGTTGCTACCTCTTCGGCACCCACATGATTTTCACTCCACTCATAAGAATATTCACGATAGGCCATTTTTTTTTGCTCAACTAAGCGAATAGCGTTCGTTTTAACAACTTTCTTTTTTACCACAACCACTCACTCCTCTAATGACAGAGCTGCTAAAATTCGGGACATCTCAGTAATATCGATTTGCCCAGGAGCAGAACTTTCTTCTAACGCTGCAAAAGTCATTACGGATCCCATTAACTCACCAGCTATCCGTGTAATCTTTCCCAAATCACCCATAGCAATTAAAATAAGAGGTACACTAGCCAAACCTTGCATTTTTTGAGAAAGACCCATGATTTGTAGTACATCTTTTAAAGAATGTGGCATTACGGCAATTTTTCCAAAATCAGCGTCAAATTGTCGCATTACGCCCAATTTCATAACTAGTTCACCATCTGCCGGCGTTTTATCAAAATTATGACTACTTAAAAGTAGCGCTGTTTTTTGTTTTTTTAACTGACTCAAAAAACCTCGACCTAAAAATTCAGCCCGCTCTAACTCGACATCAACAATATCAACCAAGCCACTTTCTGCTGCAGCAATATAAAGAGAGTGATAATCCCGCAACGATAAATCAGCTTTGCCACCTTCATTTAATGTCCGAAAAGTAAACAAGAGAATTTTTTCTTTTAACGCTGTTCGAAGATGAGATAATACTTCCAATACAGCGTTTTGATTTGAAAAATCAGCAAAATAATCGACGCGCCATTCTACCACATCACAAACAGAATCTGCTGCTAATTGTGCTTGCGTTAAGAGTGTTTGACTATCTTGACCCGTAAGCGGCACACAAATTTTCGGTGTGCCCTTACCAAAGGTTACATTTTTTAGCGTAACTTGCATTATTTTCGCCCCTTTTAAGATTCAATTTCATTATCCGCTATAACTTAAATTTGCTTGATTGTTTCACTTGATAAATCAAAACTTTTAAATAATTGCCTTCTGGAAATATTTGGCTCACATGAAAATCAGTAGGCAAACGTTTGGTGTCTAATAATTTGTAATCAACCTTGGCAGCTACAAACTCATTTTCGATCATCTGTTGAAATTTATCTAACGTAACATTTGCTGTATTGGCAGATGCGATAATGATTCCTTCTTCGGTTAAAATTGGTAAACTTTCGGCAATCAATTGACCATAATGGTTTTTTACTTTAAAGACTTGCTTTTTATTACGCGCAAAACTCGGCGGATCTAATACAATGACATCATATTTCAACCCTTTTTTTAACGCATAGGAAAAATAGTTAAAAACATCCATAACATGTATTTTTTGAGTTGCTAAATCAAGACCGTTTACTTCAAACTGTTCGCGCGTTTTTGATAAACTGCGCTTTGCTAAATCCACGCTCGTAGTACTAAGAGCGCCACCCATAGCCGCCGCTACAGAAAATGCCCCTGTATAACTAAACATATTCAAGACTGTTTTTCCTGCTGCTAAGCCATCAACCAAAAGCCCCCGCACTTGTCGCTGATCTAAAAAGATTCCTGTCATTAGTCCTTCATTTAAATATATAGCAAAATTAACAGAATTTTCTTTTACAATTAAAGGCTCAGGAGCCTCTTTACCATATATATGCAGTGATTCTGGTAGTTCACCAGCAAAGCGGATCTTCTCATAAGCACCCAAAACTTCAGGATAGATTTCTTTAAAAGCAGCTACAATCTTATTTTTTTCTTTATACAAAGTATCATTGTACCAAGAAAAAACAGCATAATGGTCATACCACTCAATCGTAAGTCCACCCAACCCATCTGCCTCACCATTAAAAATACGAAAAGCCGTTGTTGTTTCATCATTGAAAAATGTTTGACGCAATGCCTTGGCTTTAGCAAATATCCGGGCATAAAAAGCCTGATTTATTGTTTCATCCTGCCAAGCTAGCACCCAACCAATGCCTTTATTTTGTTTACCAAGATATCCCTTGGCTAAAAAATTTCCTTTTTGATCGACAAAATCTACCCAATCGGATTTGATCGTTAAATCAACCGCAATATCGTCTGCTTGAATTAATGGATAGTGTTGACGTAATTTTTTAACGCCAAACTTGTTCATTTGAATTTTCATACTTTCACCTGCTCTTCTTTCAAAAAAAGTATAGCAAAAATAACAGCATTTGTCTGTGCTTTATGAAGTTAAAGAATTACTTAATTAATTGACCTTATCGTAATTTCAATTGACAGAAAAAAATCGGATTAGTAAAATGTAAACAGTGTATATTTTCATTTTTTCATTACAGCTTGCAAAAGCAGACTTGGAAAAGGAAGGATAAAACAGTGAAAAATATTAAAACTCCCGCATTCTTAAATAAACGGTTGGGCTTCTTTACATTATTAGCCGTTCTTTTTTGGGCCAAAAACATTTTTGCCTATTTTGTTGATTTCAATTTAGGTATTGAAAGTATGCGTCAATACATCATTTTATTCATTAATCCAATTGCAACAACTTTATTCTTGTTGTCTATTGCATTATATGTCAGACGCACAAAAGCTTCTTATATAACCATGATCGTGATTTACCTCTTGATGTCGTTATTGCTCTTTGCTAACGTTTCATACTACCGTGAATTCACCGATTTTATCACGATTAACACGATGCTTGGCGCTGGTAAAGTTGCTAGTGGTTTAGGTGAAAGTGCAATTCGCTTGTTCCGCCCTTATGATTTACTTTACTTTGTTGATATCTTGGTACTTGTTGCCTTGCTATTTACTAAAAAGATTAAAATGGATATTCGTCCTGTTCGTGCACGGATGGCATTTGCTATTTCTACCTTGTCGGTGATGATTTTTTCTGGCAACTTATTCTTAGCTGAAGTTGACCGACCAGAATTATTAACACGAACATTTTCCCGTGATTACTTAGTAAAGTATTTAGGGATTAACGCTTTTACCGTTTATGACGGTGTTCAAACGTATCAAGCTTCTCAAGTTCGAGCTCAAGCGAGTGCCAATGACATGAAAGAAGCAGAAAATTATGTCAAAAGTCATTATGCAGCGCCAAACAGTGACTACTTTGGGATGGCTAAAGGAAAGAACGTTATTTATATTCATTTAGAAAGTACCCAACAATTTTTAATTGACTATAAACTGAAAGATGAAGAAGGTAAAGAACATGAAGTAATGCCATTTATCAACAGTTTGTATCACAGCAAGAGTACCTTTAGCTTTGATAATTTCTTCCATCAAGTCAAAGCTGGGAAAACTTCTGATGCCGAAACATTGATGGATAATTCACTATTTGGTTTAAATCAAGGAGCCTTGATGACCCAATTAGGTGGGAAAAATACGTTCCAATCCGCACCCAATATTCTAAACCAAACATTGGGTTACTCAAGTGCTGTTTTTCACGGTAATGCGGGAACTTTCTGGAACCGAAACGAAACTTATAAACGATGGGGCTATCAGAATTTCTTTGATGCTTCTTACTATGATGTAAATGATAGCAACTCATTCCAATATGGCTTGCATGACAAACCATTTTTTGAACAATCTGTTAAATATTTAGAGCAGTTGCAACAACCGTTTTACTCAAAATTTATAGCTGTTTCAAACCATTTCCCTTATTCACAATTTACAAATGATGAAGCTGGGTTTCCAATGGCAGATACAAATGACGAAACAATTAATGGCTACTTTGCTACTGCAAACTACTTGGATCGTGCGGTAGAAGAATTCTTTAACTATCTAAAAGCAAGTGGTTTATACGATAACTCTGTGATTGTCTTATATGGTGATCACTATGGTATTTCAACTTCTCGAAATAAAAACTTAGCTGAACTATTAGGTAAAGATAAAGAAACGTGGTCAGGCTACGACGATGCGCAAATGCAACGTGTACCCTATATGATTCATATTCCTGGTCAATCAAAAGGTGGTATTAACCATACTTATGGTGGTCAAGTCGATGCCTTACCAACTTTGTTACACTTACTCGGTGTCGATACGAAAGACTATATTCAATTAGGACAAGACTTACTTTCAAAACAACACGAACAACTTGTAGCTTTCCGCGATGGTGATTTTGTTACTGACAAATATACCTATTACGGAGGAACACTTTACGATAATGCTACTGCTCAAGCAATTACCGCTCCAGATGAACAACTGAAAACACAAGTTACAAAATGGAAAGATGAAGTTGGCAAACAACTAGCTACTTCTGACCAAATTAACAACGGTGATTTATTACGCTTTTATACTGGTAGCAATTTAAAAGAATTAGACCCAGAAAAATTCAATTATAAAAATGCCTTAGATCAATTAGGTAAGCAAGAAAGTAAATTAGGCAATAAGTCTACGAGTGTTTACTCTGAACATGGTAATAAATCTACGCAAGATTTATATCAAAGTAAGACTTACAAACAATATGCCGCAGAAGGTCATAAATAATAAAAAAGAAGTTTCGATTTTAATCGGAACTTCTTTTTTTGGCAAAAACAACTTCATACTTTATTCAAACTCACCTCGTATAATTTTTATGAGGTGATAAAGATGCGGACAGTTCATTATGCAGTTGCAAGTTTACGCTACCATCGAAAAACATACCTTCCTTATTTTATCGTATTGCTCCTTTTGACTGTCGGTATATTTTTTGTATTGTGTTTAGTTAATTCTGCTCAATCAGTTTATCATAGCCTGCAAGATATGCTTGCTAGTAATCCAATGAACGAAAACAAGCAATGGACAACGCCACTACAGTTCTTCTTCAGTCAAATGAAGCACATATACGGATTAGTAGTATTTGGGGTATTCAGTTTGTTAACATTTTTGACCATCTTTTTTTCTACTTATACTTTTACACGTCGCAAGCGGGAATGGCAGATTTTCTTTACCTCTGGACAATCCCATTTACGAGTTGGTTTACAAATTATTTACGAATTCGTTATACCTGCACTTTTAATCGTTGGTTGCTTAACTTGTCTTGTCTTAATTTTTCAACCATTGGTACAGCGTCTTTGCGAATTTGTCCATACCCATACAGCGCAAATGATTCGAACAAATGATCTAGCAAATTTGAATAATGGTACAAAATTTGGTGTCCGCTTACCAAAAAACTACCCACTATTAATCCAGTCAGTTTTTATTAGTAGCCGGGACTGGTTAAATATTCTTGCCAAGACAGCCTGCCAAACGATTATTTTGTTATTGGCTAATTACAGCATTGGTTTGCCTTTGGGGGCATTCGTGACTAAAATGCGTTTAATCAAAAAGGAATAAAGATAGTTGAAGATATTTTTGCTGTACAGAGTCAATTCATACAATTCATTTAAAGTTATTAAAAGAGATAGGAAAATAAAGGAAGTGTTTTTATGGAAAAAATTAGCCAATCACACCATTTCAAAATTTTTTATGGTGCGACTTTAACCCACGCTCAACAATCTTTTCAACGAGAATTACAATACTTCACGGCAGATGTTGGTAAAATTACCCTGACGCCTAATTTTATTCCATATCTTTCTTTAACTGAAAATTTATTGATGGGATTTCCCAATAAGATTTATAAACAAAAAATTACAGATTTGCCATTAGCTAAAGAATTACAAATTACAGATTCCCTCTTAACTAAAGAGCTAACTAATTTGACGACTACCGAAATGATTCAACTTCAGCTTTTTCGCGCTTTGCTTGCAAACAACAAAATTATTTGTTTGGAAGATATCACCAATGCCCTAACTATTCCAGAACGTCAACAGCTTTTTAATCTTTTTCGTGATTTAATTGAAAAAGACCAGGTTGTTATTTGTCTTCTAACTACTGACAAAACCCTAGTAGATAATTTAAAGCAGATTACCTTATAGCTTCGAAACGTTATTTCTACCCAATTTATTTAAACTTCCTACAAAAACAGGAGTAACTTTCTCACTAAGATTAGTGAGAAAGTTACTCCTGTTTTTATTCAGCTTCATTATTGTCAGGAATTTCAACATCAGGAAAAGTAATGATAAATTTCGTACCTTCATTCAATTTACTTTCTACTTTGATTGTCCCTTTATGCAAACGAACTAATTGTTGCACAATTGGCAAACCTAAGCCTGATTCACCAAATTTACGATTTTTCCGTGAAGGATCTGCCTTGTAATAACGATCCCAAATATTACGTTGCTGTTCTTCTGTCATTCCAATTCCGGTATCACTAATTTCTACAATAGTTTCCAAGTAACCTTTCCTCAAATTAACATAAATATCGCCATCTTGAGTAAATTGAATTGCATTTTGAATGATATTCACAACGACCTGAACAAAACGATCATAATCAGCATATACCTCAATGGGTTCTTCAACATCAAAATGTAACGTGTTCCCTGCCGCTTCAGCTTTAGTCTCTAATTGTGTCAAAATATTTTTTAAAGCATCGGTTCCATTAAATTTCTTTACGACGATTGAAATTTGGTTCGTCCTGATTTTTTCGTAATCCAAATTTTCATTGACCAAACGAATTAAGCGTTCTGTTTCATTTTTCATCAGGCGAACAGCATTTTCTTTTTGGTTTTCAGGAATAGCATTGTATTCCAAGCCTTCCAGCAACCCATTAATAGTTGTGAGCGGTGTACGCATTTCATGAGACGCATCTGCCATGAACTGTTTCCGTCGCTCTTCTTGCCTTTCGATTTCTTCTTGAGATTCTTTTAAAGAAACTGTCATCTTATTAAAGTCGTCTGCCAATTCATCAAATTCATCTTTATCATGGACAGGTAGCTGAACATCAAAGTTACCACTAGCAATTTCTTTTGTCGCTTTTTTCATACGATTAATTCGCCTTACTTGCATGCTGGCATAAAAGTAGCTGATGATTAGTGCAATCACGCTTGAAATAATAAATCCTTTAAATAGGTTCAATGTCACTGCATTGACACTATCTGAAATATTTTTTGCCGGCTGTGTCACGATTAACGCACCATAAAATTCACCTTCTAAATTAAAAGGAACCATGGCATAAGAAGTAACTTCATGTTCACCAAACACGTTGGTATCTGAAGTTTTTTTCTGTCGTTCTCCTGCTTTTAACGCCATCCATTCTTTTTCAGCAATAGAAAAATGAACATTTGCATTGTTAGGATAAGTAGATTTGCCACTTTTATCTACAAAAACAAAATTGACATCTTGTTGATTTAATGCTAACTCAGTAAACAACAAAGAATTATGCAGACTATCATCTGGTGTTGCAGCACTGGCATTGGGTAATTCTGCATAATTTTGAGCGGTTTTAGCCACTGATTCGGCATACCCAAACAATTGTCGATAGTTGTTATCTTCCATTGTGCGCTTAGTCAATTGCGTAAAAGAAATACCCACAATCAACAAAATCACGGCAATTACGACCCAAAAAGCCATTAGTTGCTGATAAAGGTAACGCATTAGGCCACCCCAGAATCATCAAACTTATAACCTACGCCCCAAACAGTTTGGATTACTTGTGGTCCTACTTTTTCAATTTTTTGGCGCAACTTTTTAATATGCGCATCCACCGTTCGTTCGTCTCCAAAGTATTGATAATCCCAAACCAATTCTAGTAATTGTTCTCGTGAAAAGACTTGACGCGGCTTTTTCGCCAAGGTATAAAGCAAATCAAACTCTTTTGGTGTCAAGCCCTCAATTAATGTATCATCTAAATAGGCTTCTCTTGTTTTTGTATTCATTTTAAAGTGTTTGGTAACAATATCGAAGGTTTCGTCATCTTCTTTTTCAACTGCGACTTTTTCTGCTAATTCACTACGACGATGTAAAGCTTTCATGCGGGCAATTAATGTTAACGGACTAAACGGTTTTGTAACATAGTCATCTGCTCCCATTTCTAAACCAATAACTTGATCACTTTCTGAATCACGTGCTGTTAACATAATAATCGGTACTGTCTTCGAAATTTTACGAATTTCTCGAGCCACCGCCATTCCATCTAGGCCGGGTAGATTCAAGTCGAGCGTAATCATATCCCAGTGACCTGGTTGCGCTAAAAAGGCATCTAATCCTTCTTGACCATCGTATTTAAAAGTTGCCTCCCAACCTTCGTTTAAAAAAAACATCTGCATCATTTCTGAGACAGCTTCATTGTCTTCAATCATTAAAACATTCATTCTTGTCCCCTACCTTTCCTATTTTCCACTGACTGGCGACGATCAAAGCGCTGCAATAATTCTTCTGTCCCAGCGAAAACACCAATAATTGGTAATGGAATTAACAACATTTCCGCAATAAAATAATTGGTGTTTCCAGTTTCTTTTAGAAAAAAACCAATCACGGAACAAAACAAGCCAACCCCTAATAAGAAAAGACCATTTGTTTTCTGAGCATATTGCCAATTTTGACTGTTTTTCTTTGCTAAAACTGATGGATAGCCATAAATTGGATTGGGCTTTTTTGCTGGAAATAAAAAGAAACAAAAGCCAATAACTAGCATAATAACGCCAACATATAAAAAAATCACAACTGCTTCACTCCCTGTCCATAGTATAACTGAAATTTATAAGCAAGACCAACAACTTCACATTTTCTTCAAGCAAGCTTGCATATTTTTTCACCCTTTGTTAAGAAAAACATTCCGAATTCTCTTACGCGTTAAACAAGTGTATTTTAAAAAAAGATGATAATAAAATGTTACAAAAAGGTGTTATAGTAATAAGTTTTAATTTCACCCAGACAATAGCATAATTTTTTAAGCTGACTACTTTAAGCTACTTTTCTTACTTTTCCAGTAAAATCGCTAGTAAGCGCGGAATTATTTTGCTAAAGTGATAGTAGCGATTATTTCATTTAAGAGATTGTTTAGTTTGTTATAAAGCTAAAACTAGCTAGCTTACTTAGCCGTCTTTTAATTATTATACGAAAAGGAGAAATGCATATGACTCACAAAGCAATTGCTTTTTTTGATTTGGATGGTACTTTGTTGGACGATAAATCACAAGTGCGTCCTGAAATTAAAGTAGCTATGACACAGTTAAAAGAAAACAACGTCTTACCTGTAATTGCAACTGGACGAACTGAAGTCGAGGTCGCAGCGATTATGAAAGAAGCGAATATCGACAGCGATATTATTATGAATGGTGCCTTTATTCGCGTTGATGGAACTGTAATCTTTTCTGATTTATATGATAAAAATCTAATTGAAGAAGTTTATTCAGCAGCTAGAGAAAACAACGATGCAATTTCCTTTTATAATGAAAAAGAAATCTGGTGTAATGAGCATAATAAATTTTTATTAGGTGCCTATAACTTTATTCACACCCCTGTTCCACCTGTTAATCCCGATGGTTATTTAACTAAACCCGTGAACATGCTACTCATTTTGGGACAAGATAATGACAATTATTACGCAAGTAAATTTCCACAATTGAATTTTTATCGTAATACTCCTTTTTCTCTTGATACCGTAAAAAAAACCGTCTCAAAAGGAATTGCTGTTAAAATTTTGCAAGAAAAATTAGGATTAACGAAAGTTCCTTCTTACGCGTTTGGCGACGGCCCCAATGATCTAGCTCTTTTTGAAGCTTGCGATATTAAAATTGCGATGGGAAATGCTGTAGCATCATTAAAAGAACAGGCTGATTTTATTACAAAAAAAAATACCGAAGGCGGAATTGTCCACGCTTTGAAACATTTTGAGTTAATTTAATAAAAAAAGTTGCCAGACTTTTCACAGTCTGGCTTTCGTGTTATAATTATTTTTACTGTAATACCCTTTAATGAAGGGGACGTTACGGATTCGACAGGCATAGTTCGAGCTCGAATGGCGCTTCGTAGGTTACGGCTACGTTAAAACGTTACAGTTAAATATAACTGCTAAAAACGAAAACTCTTACGCTTTAGCTGCCTAAAAACAGTTAGCGTAGATCCTCCCGGCATCGCCCATGTGCTCGGGTAAGGGTCTCAAATTTAGTGGGATACACTAAGTTTTTCCGTCTGTAAAACTTAGAAGAGATTATCAGACTAGCAACGTAGAAAGCCTGTCCCTCGGCGTTTTACTGAGCAAATTCCAAATGAGTGGACTATGAGCGTAGTCTTTTGGGTGGCGATGTGTTTGGACGCGGGTTCGACTCCCGCCGTCTCCATTGATAGTTTTCAGTGGTTTTCACTAGAGATACAAACTTTTGTTTTAAAAGGTTTGTGTCTCTTTTTGTTTTTAGAAGTTTTTACCTTTTGCAAAAAAAGGAAGGTCATTTTTTTAATGTATAACATTTTCATTGTTTATATTTTGTCATTTTTGTCTTAATTTTTTCCGAATTGTAAAAAAAATTCATCATTATGTAATTAATCGGCATGTTAAAATTATCAAAAAAGGAGGGGTTAATTTGGAAAAATTATTTTTTATTCCTTTTAATTGGATTTATTCTTTATTTTCTTAAATAAAACATTATTGGTATTCATCTAAATGCTTTACACCTTGGATAAAAAGAGGAACAAAAAAAGACTTCAAAAAATAGCGGCTCTTACACGCTACCTTTTGAAGTTCTTTTGATTTTTAGGCTCCTGTTTTTCCTAAAAACCTCAATTTAACTTAGCTAAAGAAACATTCTACTTCTGCTTTCCCATAAACTTCTGAGTATTTCACGACTACTTTACCAAAACGTTCTTGTATTTCATCATGATCAATCAAATCATATTTTTCAACACTTAGTACCAAACAATTTTCCAACTTTTTAACGACTTCTCCTATTACACGACGTTGTAGTCCTACAGGTTTACATTCATACACATGACCTAAACTAATATTCTCTCTATTCATTGCCTCTCCTTTTATAACCGTTTTTTAATTATATTGTAATATAAATATATCATTATTTAATTTTATTGCCAAGTATTTTTAACAAAAAACATAAAAAAGATGCTAAACAAAATGTCAAATTCACATTTTGTTTAGCATCTTTTTTTAAATGGCAAAACCATTTTCTAAGTCTAGCTTTATCTACACTAAAGTTACATTTTAATCACTTTTATTCTTTGTCTTTCACTATTTATTTGATCAATTTTTCTTACTTCATTAGTAGTTGCGCATACTCTTCTAAAAATTTTTGATCAATTTCATCATAACTATTTGTTTTACTGCTGTCTAAATCTAAAACACCAATTAACTCATTGTTTTTTATTAATGGCACCACAATTTCAGACATTGCCGCAGAGTCACATGAAATGTAATTTTCATATTCCTTAACATTTCCTACGATTACAGTTTGACGTTTTTGGGCACTTTCCCCACAAACACCTTTACCTAACTCAATGCGCGTACACGATACACGCCCTTGAAAAGGTCCTAAAATTAACTGATTTTCTTTAAAAAGGTAATAACCAGCAAATACCGTATCTGGCAACGTTTCTTTCAACAAAGCCGATGAATTAGCCAGATTCGCTAATAAATCATCCTCAATTTCAAGTAGTCCTTTTTGTTGTAACAATAATAATTCATAAGCAGCTTTTTTTTCTTCTTTTGTCCAAACCACACATATCACCTCTTGTTGGGCATTATACCTCAAATTGCTTTAAAATGCTTCTTTAAAGTTAGTAAAACCAAAAATTAACAAATTGAATCATGTGACAGTTTTTACAATTTTGTGTAGGATAAACTAGCAGGAGGTAAGAAAATGAAAAAATGGTTGAAATTTATTTTAATATTTATCGGTATCTTTTTTTTAGTTATCATCGGCTATTTAAGCTATGTCTTTTTAAGTTATCATCGAATCCCAGATAACAAAGACTTAAGTATTAATTCTCGCCAAGAAGCACGATTGGAAACCAACAAAGACTACCGTGCTTTAACTTATAATATCGGTTATGCGTCTTATCCCCCTACCTATAGTTTCTTTATGGATGGCGGAACACAGGCACGAGCTGATAGTAAGGGGATGGTTTATAAAAACCTAGGCGGTATTACAAGCACTGTAAAAAAACACAATCCGGATATGATTTTTTACCAAGAAGTAGATGAAAGTGGCGATCGTTCTTATCATGTTAACGAAGTCCATTTCCTTCAAAAAAAATTTGGCAATTACAACAGTGTCTACGGAGTCAATTTTGACTCTCCTTATCTCTTTTATCCCTTTTTTGAACCAATTGGAAAAACGAAATCGGGTTTAGTTACATTGAGTAAAAGTTCTTTATCGGACGCAAAACGTTATCAGCTCCCAATTGATAAAGGGGTTACAAAAATTTTGGATTATGATCGCGCTTTTACAGTAACTAAATCTCCAGTAAAAAATGGAAAAGAACTGATTCTTATTAATATCCACTTATCAGCTTATACTAAGAATAAAGCAGTTCAAAATGCACAATTAAAAAAAATCACTGATTTTCTTGCAGCCGAGTACCAAAAAGGTAACTATGTTTTAGTTGCTGGCGATTTTAATCATGATATTTTAGGAAATGCACCGGAAGTCTTTAATACGTCTAAAGAACCTCTAACGTGGACCCATCCTTTTCCAAAAGATAAATTACCACAGGGCTTTCATATACCAACCGAAAATCTTGCAAAAACGCAGATTCCGTCTGCCCGTAATTTAAACGAAGCCTATAAAAAAGGGCATACTTTCGTAACTTTAATTGACGGTTTTATTGTTTCTGATAATATCACAGTTAAAAAAATTGCCGTAGTGAATACGGAATTCAACTATTCTGATCACAACCCTGTCACACTAGATTTCCAATTAAAGTAAGAATAACAAAAATAAGCTTGAAATCCCATGAGATTTCAAGCTTATTTCTTTTTAAGAAGCAATTTCATCTACAAACATTTTTTCCGTTAATTCACTAACTTTTTCCTGTATCAAAAGAATATGTTGTGCTGATAAATATGAATCGATGTGCAGCACCGGTAATTCATCAGAGAATGCCAAATCGTCAGTTGTCAAAATCAAATCGTATTGTTCTAGCTCATTCATAAAGTTTTTTTCATAATTTCCTTGTAAAATTTCAAAATTACCATAGATTTTTTGAGTAATTTGAACAGCTAAATAATTTTCCAAAGTAGGTGATAAACTTGAAAGTAGCAAAATTTTGACTTTTTGGTAACTTAAAGTTATGCGCTCCATCCAATTTGGAATAAATGTTATGAGCCAATATACATAAGCAATAATAAAATCTTTTTCAAAATAAAAGTTATGTTCCTTAGTAATTTCTATTACTAATTGTTTTATTTTGGCAATTCCTAATGGATATATTTTTGACATTTGTAAAACAAAATCTTTTTTATCTAGACGAAGTATATTCACACAAGTTCCTGCAGTAGCGTACAAAAAAGAAAAATTTTGTAAAGTACAAATTAGCCGTAACTGTTCTGCCTGTGTTAACGGACGCGTAAAAATCGCATTAAGCTGATAAACTAATTGTTGGTGTATAGCAAAATGAGCTTCAGCACGAACATTATTTTTTCGAACAAAGTCTAGTTGTTCTAGACTAAAAATTAAACTATCACTATATAACAGCCAAAGAGAATCTTTGCACCAATTCTCCTCATAGGAAATCGCAAAAGTTTGCATAACAGTATGTTGACAACGTATTACCTTCGTACCTGTTGGTAATTCAAGAAATTTATTTTGCAATTGTATGGATGGAAAATAGTGTTGATTTTTCATACGCCACAGACTAATGTACAAATTGTAAACCAAGCGATGAACAAAAATATGTTTTTGTGGAAAATTATTTTTCACAAGAAAAGCTTTCACATAATCAACAAGACTGTCTTGCTGATTTTTTGTAAGTCCAGGAAGTTTGATTTCTATTTGATAATTTTTCTCCGAAAAGTACCGATAGTAAAGCTGACGAATACTCCGCTCTTTCCCTTCTAAGCGCAAAGGACGATGTTTTAATTCAATTCCAATTTCTTTTAGCAACACTTGAATTTTCTTCAAGTAACGTTGTGTATTGGAAACACTTAAATATAATGCTCCTGCTAGTTCCGTAATGTTATCATGATGTTCATAAAGGAGTGCTTCAAAAATTTGGAACTCAGAAGAACGATGTAAAAATTCAGCATATAAACGACGAATAGGAGCAGATTTGTGTATTTTAAGCTGATATAAGCCTTTGTACTTATCGATTTGTGCAATATCTTGTTCAGCATTGATAAGGCGTATATCATTTAATAAAACTGGTAGTGAACACTTCAATTCTTTCATTAATGTTTCTGTGGGTAAGCCATAATGATTTTCATATAGTAATTCTAATAAGCGTAAATGCCGCAACATACTTTTACTTAATAATGATCGTAAGTTCATAAAATCACTCCTAACGAAATTTTATTTCTATCTTCTTCATTCAGAGTAGCAAAATACAATCATTTTACAATCATTCCATCAACTAATAGTAAAAGTATCCCCTTTTATGAGATTTCTCACTGCAGTAAATCATTAAGCCAATAAAATGAAGTTTGGTCAAATTGGGAGTATGAGGCTAAATTATTCAACCCAAACGACTCTTTTGATCAATCCGTTTTCTATAGTTTTGTAGTTGTGGAAAAATATTATGTAACTGTGAAACATCAGTGCGTCTAGAAAATTTTCTTTGTAAACTAATTTCTTAAGAAGTGTAATATTTCTCCGTTCTATTCATTCAAAGAAAAAACAGCCAAATTTTTTGTGAAACAATTTGTAAAAAAAAATGGTAAGGAATAATCCTTACCATTTTTTTATGCTTGTGTATCAATGACAGCATCTGGATCTTCCAGTACGCTACGATCAATTTCTTTAATACGCGTTGATGTAACAATTCCAGCTACCATTGCATCACTAACATTAACAGCCGTACGAGCCATATCAATTAATGGTTCTACGGAAATCACTAATCCAACAATAGCAATTGGTAAATTCAATGCTCCTAAAACAATTAAAGAGGCAAACGTAGCACCACCCCCAACTCCTGCAACACCAAAGGAACTGATTGTTACAACAGCTACTAGCATTAAAACAAATTGCAAACTAAAAATATCAATACCGGCAGTAGGAGCGACAATTGTTGCTAACATTGCAGGATAAACACCCGCACAACCATTTTGACCAATAGAGATACCAAAACTAGCAGCAAAATTAGCAGTTGCGTCATCAACTCCAAAGGCTTTTGTTTGGGTCTTGATATTTAATGGCATTGAACCAGCAGATGAGCGAGATGTAAAGGCAAAACTAAGCACTGGCATTGCTTTTTTCAAATAAGTAATAGGACTCACTTTTACAAAAGTTAATACCAATAAATGAACCAGCATAACCACAATTAATGCGGTATAAGAAGCCAAAATAAATTTACCCAAATTAACAATAGCAGCAAAATCACTTGAAGCTAACACATTGGTCATTAAAGCAAAAACGCCATATGGTGTTAAACGTAACACCAAAGTTACGATGCGCATGACAATTTTATAAAGACTATCCATTAATTTTTCAAAAAATTCTGCTTCCTTTGGTGCCTTTCGTTTCACACCAAGATAAGCAACACCGACAAAAGCAGAGAAAATTACAACACCAATTGTACTGGTAGCACGTGTACCGGCTAAATCAGCAAAAACGTTCGTCGGAATAAAAGACAAAATTTGTTGTGGAATTGATAAGTTTTCCACTTGTGTTTGTCGTTGTGCCAATTCGGCAATCCGGGCTGATTCAGCTGCACCTTGAGTGAAAGAAGCACCATCCAAATTGAATAACACGATGCTTGTATAACCAATTAAGGCTGCCACTGCTGTTGTGGTTAGCAAAGTAGCTAAAACGGTAAAGCTGATTTTTCCTAATTTACTACTTTCTTTCATGCGAGTAAATGCACATACGATTGAAACAAATACAAGCGGCATGACGAGCATTTGCAATAAGCTTACGTAGCCATTTCCAACAATTTGAATCCATTCCAAAGCCCCTGAAACAACGGGATCTTTTGTGCTAAAAATTAATTGTAATACCCCACCAAAAACGATACCGACAAATAGTGCGACAAAAACTCGTGTAGAAAATTTCAAGTGTTTTTGCTGTTGGCGCCAAAAGACATAAAGCAGCGCGGCAAAAACTACTAATACAACAATAATTAATAAAGTAGTCATCTTATACCCCCAAAAATAATTCCTTTAACATTACGTTAAAATTTTTCTTCCTTCTTTTAAAAAAGAATTTCGATTTACTTATTATAAGTTAGTTTTCTTTATCTGTCTTTCATTTCGACTTATGAAAGCGTATTGATTTTTAACAGAAAGTTACACAGAAATTATTGTCACTGGATAAAAAATTTTTATTAACATAAACTAAAAAATACCCGCGCTTTATAAGCGACGGGTTCAAATTACTAATGGAACTTAAAATTCAAATTGAAATCTTCTTTTTTATTTTTGAATTTGCAATTGCAGCTTTGGCGCAGGCAAGACGGGCATTGGGGATTCGATAGGGTGAACAAGAGACATAATCTACAGGCAAAGTCTGAATAAAGGAGATAGAAACTGGATCTCCTCCCACTTCTCCGCAGACGCCAACTGATAAGGATTTTTTTTCTTGTTTCCCCATTTCTGAAGCCATACGCATTAATTCTCCTACACCTTCTTGATCCAAATGTTGGAAAGGGTCATTTGGTAGAATTTCGTGATGTGTGTAAGTTGGTAAAAACTTGTGAGCGTCATCTCTTGAATAGCCATAAGTTAATTGCGTTAAGTCATTTGTCCCAAAACTGAAAAAGTCAGCAACTTGTGCAAGTTGATTTGCAATTAAACAAGCCCTAGGAATTTCAATCATCGTCCCAATTTCAAACGGCAAGCGCATTTTTGTTTTTTCGAATAAATCGTTAATAATTTCTACACAACTGTCCTTTGCCATACTAAACTCTTTTATCGTCCCAACTAAAGGAATCATAATATGTGGTATTACCGTAATTTCTTCTTCCTTAGATACTTCAAGCGCAGCTTCAATGATCGCTGCAACTTGCATTTGATAAATTTCTGGACGTATAATTCCTAGGCGAACCCCCCGCAGACCTAACATTGGATTCACTTCTGCCAAGCTTTTCGCTTTTGCGATTACGGAGTGGCTATTTAAGTTTAATTCTTGCGCAATTCCACGTAATTCTTGTCTATCTTGTGGTAAGAATTCATGTAACGGTGGATCTAGTAAACGAATTGTACAAGGTAATTCACCTAATATCTGATATATTTGACGAAAATCGTTTTTTTGTTTCTCTTTAAGATAAGCTAATGCTTCATCCACTCGACTGCCTTCTGCTAAAATTAATTGGCGCATCATTTTTAAACGGTCCGCTTGAAAAAACATGTGCTCTGTTCGAGCTAATCCAATTCCTTTTGCTCCTTTTAAAAGTGCCTCTTTTATGTCACGGGGCGTTTCCGCATTCCCATAAACAGACATTGCAGCGTGATCATCACAAATTTTCAAAATTTTTTCTAAAACTTCAGAAGTTTCAGCCTCATTTAAAGTTAACTTTCCTAAATAAATGCGCCCACTGCTGCCATCGACTGAAATAAAATCTCCTGTTTGTAAAATTCCGTCGACAAAACTTGCCATTTCTTTTTCTTCATCGACTTGTAAATTTTCACAGCCTACAACACAACATACGCCCATCCCTCTTGCTACGACTGCTGCATGAGAAGTCATTCCACCACGAGCAGTCACGATAGCTTCACTCACACTCATACCTTCTATATCTTCTGGGGAAGTTTCATTACGGACTAGAATCACCTTTTTACCTTTCCTAGACATTTCTTTTGCAGCTTCCGCCGTAAAGGCTATCTGACCTACAGCAGCTCCTGGACTAGCTGGCAAGCCACGGACAATCACCGTTTCTATTTTTGCTTCATCGGTAAATGTGGGGTGCAACAATTGTCCAATCATTTCTTCGTCAATACGCGCAATCAATGTTTCTTCACTAATCAACCCCTCTGTCATTAAATCATAAGCTATTGCAACTGCCGCTTGAGGAGTTCGCTTACCGTTACGAGTTTGTAACATATATAACTTTCCTGCTTCAATAGTAAATTCAACATCTTGCATATCACAATAGTGTTTTTCTAGTTGATTTGCGATTTTAGTTAATTCATCGTACACCTGTGGCATTGCTTCTTGTAGTCCACTTATTGATTCTGGTGTTCGAATTCCAGCTACAATATCTTCGCCTTGAGCTTGTAGTAAGTATTCTCCGTAGACACCTTTTTCTCCGGTAGCTGGATTTCGAGTAAACATTACACCTGTTCCAGATTCTGCAGAATAATTACCAAAAACCATCTGTTGAATAGTTACAGCAGTTCCCAGATTATCTGGGATACCGTGAATACGACGGTACACCTTAGCCCGTTGATTATTCCAACTGGAAAAAACTGCTTCAACCGCAATTAGCAACTGTTCATAAGCATCTTGCGGAAATTTTCGTCCTGTCATAGTGGCAAAAATTTTTTGATAATTCGTGATGATAACCTTCCATTCTGCCTCAGTTTTTGTTTCTGTAGGAATTGTTCCAAAATTTGTCGTTGCAACATTATACACAACGTCGGCAAACATTTGAATTAAGCGACAATAGCATTGAAAAGCAAAGTCCCTATTTCCAGTAATTTTACTTAATGCATGCACGGTCTTATCATTTAAACCTAAGTTTAATATTGTATCCATCATTCCTGGCATTGAATATTTTGCACCACTGCGAACCGATAACAGTAGCGGATTGACGCCTATACCAAAAGTTTTAGATGATAACATTTCCAATTCTTTTATTTGAAATATAATCTCCTCCACTAGTGATCCCGATAACGATTTAGTTTCTTGTATCAGATAATTCCGACATGCTTCTGTACTAATAACAAAACCATTAGGAACTGGTAAATTAAGATTTTTCATTTCACATAAGTTTGCTCCTTTACCGCCCAAGAGATCTTTCCATTCTTTTTTTCCTTCATGAAAACGATACGTTAATTTAGCCATACTATTACCTCCAAAGTGATATACTATTCATTGTAAACCGACTATACCTTTGTAAATATATTTTGTCAATAAAAAATATGATATACTATTATTTATTTTGGACATACTATATAAATATAATGTGTTTTATTTAGGCTAAAAGTGATAGAATCAAAAGATAGCAAGTCAAACAAGGATTGGAGGGATTAAATTGGAATTATCGAAACGCCAATTGGCCATTATTGAAATTGTAAAGAAAAATCAGCCTATTAGTGGAGAAAAGATTGCCGAAATACTGGGTCTCTCTCGTGCTACGTTACGAAATGATTTTTCTATTTTGACCATGACCGATGTTCTTCAAGCACGTCCAAAAGTTGGCTATGTTTATGCTGGCCCACTCAATCAAAGTGAAACTTTAAAAGAACTACTTACTATTCCTGTCAAAGAAATTATGATTCCACCTTTAAATATTCCACAAGAAAGTACGATTTATGATGCAATTACGACACTTTTTATGTATGATGTCGGCTCTTTATACGTTGTGAATGATCGTCATGAATTAGTCGGTTTATTGTCTCGTAAAGATTTATTACGTGCCTCATTAAATAAAATGATTGATATAACACCAGTTACTGTGGTGATGACACGATTTCCTCAAATCAGCACTTGTTTTGAAGAAGACCTTCTTTTAACTGCAGCAGAAAAGTTACGTACGCTTCACGTTGATTCTTTACCAGTTATAAAAAAAGATAATTCTAACATTGCTGTTGGCAAAATTACTAAAACTCGAATTCACGATTATCTAATTGAAAAAGTAAAGGAGTAAACAGATGGACAAGTTATCAATTGTGGTTATTTCAGATGTTTCAGGAGATGCGGCCCAAGTTTTAGCCAATGCAGCAGCTGGGCAATTTCGTGGAAAAATGATTGATTTAAAACGTTATCCCTTAGTACGGGACAAACAAACACTTAGAGAAATTTTATTAGAAGCCAAAGAAAAAAATAGCGCAGTCTTAACTACCTTTATTCAAGATGAGCTAGCTATAGAAGTAAAAAATTTTTGTAAAGAAAATAAATTGCAACATCAAGAACTTTTAAATTCAATCTTACACATGTTCGAAACGTTGACAGATACATTGCCAATTAACGATCCTTCCTCTGTTAGTCAATTGAACGATCAATATTATTACCGGATGAACGCGATTAATTTTGCTTCACGTTATGACGATGGTAAAGATCCCAAAGGATTTCTAAAAGCTGACTTAGTTATCTTGGGACCTTCACGGACATCCAAAACACCGCTGTCCATGTATTTGGCTAACCAATCAATTAAAGTTGCAAATTTACCTTTAATTCCAGAAGTGAACTTGCCAACAGAGTTAAATCAGGTACCTAAGGAAAAAATTATTGGCTTGATTGCAGACCCCGAGTATATCAAAAAATTTCGTCACTCTCGTCTTTATGCACTAGGTCTTACCAATGATAGCAGTTATACAGATGAAAAACGCATCCAAAATGAGATGCGCTATGCAAAAGAACTTTATCAAAAATATGGAATTCAGTCTTTTGATGTAACAAATCGTTCAATTGAAGAAACAGCCGGCTTAATCTTAGAGACACACCCACATTTGGCTAGTCTTGGCAGCAAGCTTTAATCCAAATTGCCAATGCAAATTATATATGCCCGCTTTCGTAAAAGATAAAAAAATATTCCCACAATCATTCTTCAAATAAAGCAATTATCCGAAAAAGACAAAGCGCTTGAATTCCCACATCCTAATGGATAGTTGGTAATTCAAGCGCTTATTTCATGATACCAATAGATTTAACCTACACGCGTCCCATTTGGAACTTCTTTTTCAGGTATTGCCAAAACCGGTGTGATTTTTATTTGCATAACCAATATCAAAAAACATTCCCTGCGATTCAATACCAAACAATGTCTTGGGTGCTAAATTAACGACAAATAAAGCTTGTAACCCTGCAATTTCTGCCTGTGGATTTTTTCTTTCTTGTTTCATTCCGACTAAAATAGTTCGTTGAAATTCGCCAAAATCTACCTCTAACCTTACTAATTTGTCTGACTCTGCAATCTCGAGAACTTTTATTATCTTCCCCACGCGTATGTCAATCTTCTCTAAATCTTTTATAGTAATCATTGGTTTAATCATTTTTATTTTCTCCTTGAGTAAAATAAATTCTTTTACTCGCCATCTGTAGATCTTCATCCCGAAAACTTTTCAATATTTTTTGATGTAATTTTGTTGCGACTTGTGTCCCTTTTGTATAATAGACAACATACCGTGTTTTCAATACAATGCCTGATTCTGTCACAGTCACAATTGAAATGGGCTTTAAATTCCCATCAAACAATTGCAATTGCTTTAAAACGACTTTTTTGTACTGCAGATCTGTTAAATATTCTTTTTCAAAATCTACATAATAAGACAAAAGAATTTCTGCTATGATTTCTTGTGCCCGTTGCCAATTACTTTCAAAAGCCACCGTATAACTAATTTCTTTCCAAATAAAAGGAGTCATAGCGTTATAATTATAAACAGCTTCTGTCAAAATTTTACTATTTGGAATTTTGACCGTACGCCCAGTAGGTGCTTCAGATTCAAACCAATGTCCAATTTCCATTAATGTAAAGTATAATATTCCTACTGAAATAACTTCCCCTTTCACGTCTCCAATTTCAATTCGATCATATATTCTAAAGTGATGCTTATTCACAATTAAAAACCAACCTGCTAGATTACTAATTAATCCCTTAACAGCTAAAGAAAGAAGGATAACCATAAATATTAGTCCAATTACAAAAGTATCTAACGCATTCAACCATAGACACGTCAAACTGACTAAAAAGAAAAATCGTATGATAAAGTCTGTAATTTTAGCAACGATATTTAATATTTTGACATTTTCAATGACCTTTTTCCAAAACTTATAAAAGAGCCTTTCTAAAACGATCAACAGAAATAACAAGATAACTGACATGCCAATTTTACCACTTAACTCATTAGGGTCTTGCACATTATTAATGATTTCTCGTACAAATTTTGCCAATATGTTTTCTGTTTCCCCTGCCATTTCATCCCACCTTTTTTCTTTTATGTTACGCTAAGTCGTTAGGCAAAACAAACAAAAACCTAATCTATCACAAATAACATAAAAAGCGTTCATTCCACTATTTTTTAGACAAAAACCCAGGAACTAAGCAGAATAAATACTGCTTAGTTCCTGGGTTTTATTTGGATAAGAATAAGCTTACTCTACCCGTGGTTCTCTAGCTTCTTGCACATTTTCTTTCACATCTTGTGCACCTTCACTGACTTTATCGCCAGCTTTTCCTAAAGCATTCTTCGCTTTTTCAGTTTGTTTTGAGGCAAATTCTCCTGTAGCAGAAGCTGCATCAGATAGTTGGTCTTGCACAGTCACGGAATCTTTTTCATGCTGTTCTTTTGTTTTTACATCAACTACATCTACGTTTACTTCAATCACATCTAATCCTGTCATATTTTTCACTTCGCGAGCAATTACTTCTTTAATTTGATCGTAAATTGAAGTAATATCTTTGCCGTATTCCGCTACAATAGAAAGATCAACTGCTACTTGTTTTTTACCAACTTCAACGTCAATGCCAGAAGTTGGGTTATCTGTATTTACTAATTTGCCAGCTATATTGGAGAAGAAACCACCATCAACTGTTAATAAACCACTAATTTCATCAAGTGCAATACCGATGATTTTTTCAACAACTTTGTCATCAAAAGTCAACTCACCTTTAATTCCCTCAGATTTTTTTACTGGTGGTGTTGGTGGTACTGGTTTTGTTTCTGGTTTCATTCCGGGTGTTTTGTTTTCCATATTAAATTCCTCCTAAATATTTGTTAACCGAACTTACGGTTTAATCACTTCCATCACTTAACTTTTTACCGTCTCGAGCGAAATTGCTCAAAAAAACCAATAGATTGCAGATAAAAACCCAAATATAAACCAATAGCTGTGAATATTACTAACAATAATGTCTTTAAAATGCCAATCGTAAGAATTAAGATAGCTAGCAATAAACCAAGGGCTCCGCAAATCAAAGGATATTTATATTGTGCGACAAATTCTTTCATTGTAACCCCTCCTATAGAACTCTTGGTTCATCATTTTCGTGTTTTTGTTCACGAAAATCTTTAAAAACGACATCCGTTACGATTTCCTGTTTGGCACCAAATAACTGGTTTAAGTCATTTTTGATTTTATCTGCCAGCGCAGCTTGCCTTTGTGTTGTCTGGAAAACTTTGCGCATTTGGCCACTAACGTAGATTTTAATTTTCTTTTTCTTAATTACCGCTTTAACTGATGGATTGGCAATGAAAGGTTCTTCTTTGACTGCTGTCAATACATAGCTTTCTACGGCTTTTTTTTGAATTGTCAACGTCCCATTTTCACTATTAATTTCCAACTCATTACTCACTTTCGGGAAGAAAATAATCACGAAAATACTAATAATCAGCAAAATTAACAAACCTGCTGCTGACCAAAATAAGAATTGCGCCATCCCATCACCAATAAGTGGATACGTTGTAAAAGGGCGTAACATAAAAGACCAGCCTGCCACAAATTGAGTTGTAATCAATGTGTGAAAAAGAGGAAAGAATAAGAAAAAGACAACTAAAAGTAAAACAACTTTTGTACTTTTCCGCATACTATCACTTCCTTCTTCTAAGCTGCTTTTTTACCAACGAAAAATGACACTACCGCAACTAAAATAACCGCACCAATTAATGATGGAAAAATTGCCATACCTCCAATTACTGGTCCCCAAGTACCAAATAATGCTTGGCCAATGGATGAACCAATCAAACCTGCTAAAACATTTAAGATTAATCCCATGGAGGATCCTTTATTTGTAATTGCTCCAGCAATTGCTCCAATTACACCACCAACAATTAACGACCATATAAAGCCCATAATCCACACTCCTTTCAAATTTTATTTAAACGCTTGCTTTTGATTAATATCTATAAAAATCATAGCATTTTCTGAAAAAAACATTAAACAAAGTGTATCTAAAAAAAGCTCTTATAATAATAAAAAAACAAAAAAATATTGAAGCTAAATGAAACAAACGAAACAATTTAAAATAAAAATAAGACATTTATCCTTATTAAACTGCCATTCATCAAAGTATTAAGAAATTATTAAAACGATTGTTAAATATCTTTTTCTTTAACTCAGACGTAATTTTTAATCGATAAAAAAACAGGTAAAAATATTAAGAATTTCTTAAGATGTTTTTTTGATATTCGTAAGTTAAAGGAGAATAAGCCCAATTTTGATCTTATATCAGAAGAGTATTATCCACTTATTTCCAATTTTTAAACTTAATTTTTCTGCTTCCTTTTTTATTACACCACTCAAAATATTCTCTATAAAAATGACAGCAAGATTATCTATTATTCTATAAAAAAAAACACGTTGCCGATTTATAATCAGCAACGTGTTTTTTACTATTAATGAATATTACCAATCAAACGACGAATCGGTTTTTTAGCAGCATAAAGGATAAGCCCAACCACAACTGCAATCCCACCAACAATTGCAAAGTAGCTACCTTCTGTACTTGGAGAGTAAAAACGCGTTATTTGTGCATTAATTGCTTGTGAAGAAGCATCTGCCAATAACCAAATTGCTAACGTCTGTGCTTCAAAGGCTTTTGGAGCCAATTTCGTTGTCACTGACAAACCTACGGGTGAAAGACACATCTCACCGGCAATCATAATAAAGAAGCTCCCCACCAACCACATCGGGCTTACTTTATCGTTTACCCCAAAAATTAGACTTGGAAACATTAATAATACAAAAGAAAGTCCTGCTAAAATCAAACCAATCGCAAATTTCACTTCTGTTGTGGGTTGTTTTTTACCCAACTTTGTCCATAAGGCGACAAAAACTGGTGTTAGCAGTACAACAAACAAGGGATTTAACGTTTGATACAAACTGGCCGGAATCGTTATTCCTAGGATAGTCGACTGGGTACGGTCAGCTGCAAAAAGTGCTAAAATAGAAGATCCTTGCTCTTCTAAGGACCAAAACACAATGGCAGATAAAAATAATGGAATATATGCCAAAACTTTTTTCTTTTCATCGGGTGTAACATCTTTGGAACGTAACATCGTCGTAAAGTAATAAATCGGCAATAAAATTCCTAGTACACTAATGCTGTTAATAAAGAAATCAACATCTAAACGATTGAATACAAAAGCTCCTCCAAAAAGGGCAACTACTATAACTACAGCTATAAGAAGATTACGAAAGAATTTTGTTCGTTCAGCACCAACTAACGGATTGGCCACCTCAACACCGATTTTGGCTAAAGTTTTACGACCTTGAAGACGGTATTGCACTAATCCAAAAAACATACCAACAGCGGCAATCGAAAAACCTAAATGATAATTAACTTTTTGCCCTAATGTTCCTACAACAATTGGTGCAATCAAACTTCCTATATTAATTCCCATATAAAAAATAGAAAACGCTGTATCTCTTCGTAAATCTTCTTTGGAATACAAATGTCCTACCATGCCCGAAACATTTGATTTTAACATTCCTGTTCCAATAACAATTAAAATCATGGAAATAAAAAGTGCTGCTAAACCAAAGGGCGTTGCTAAAACAATATGGCCAAACATAATAAAAATCCCGCCATAAAATACTGTTTTATGCGAGCCCAACAGCCGATCTGAAATCCACCCTCCTACAATGCTTGACATATAGACTAACGAACCATAAATTGACATAATCGCTACTGCAGTCGATTTGGGTAGACCTAAACCTCCGTTTACAACAGTATCATACATATAGTAAAGTAAAATTGCTCGCATCCCATAGTAGCTAAACCGTTCCCACATTTCGGTAAAGAACAAAGTCGCTAGACCGCGTGGTTGCCCCAAAAATGTTTTCTCTTCCATAAAAAAGCTCCTTTTGCTTCATTTTTTAAAATAAAGAAATTTTTCTGAAAATTCACAGAGATTAGTTTATTCTTTTCATCTACAAAATTCAAGAATAATTAACTGAGAGATTTTTGAGCAAAATGCTACTTTTTTAAATGGTAATTAAAAATTAATAGTCTATTAAAGGCTCTTTCGTTTTAAATCAGGCTTTTATTATCTCTTTTCATGAGATAAAGGTTGGTTTTTTCACATTAATCGCTTTATAAAAATTACTAGGATTGTAGAAAATTAATATGGTTTTAAAGTTTTATAGCTTTACTACTACGAATGAATATTTAATACATATGTTAGCCATTAAGGTGATACTTGTATTTAGTTTATTAAAAAAATAATTTGAAATGAAAGCTTACAACTTTATGCTTTTTAGAGGATATTCGATCTAATAGACATTTTTTTAATAGCTATTGCTTAAAGGAATATCGACCAGCTTTAAAAATACCTCTTGAAATACAAAAAAGCCCTTGGAATTCCAAGGACTTTTGCTTTGTCGAATAATAATTAACGACGAATTTCTTTGATACGAGCAGCTTTCCCGTGTAAAGCACGCAAGTAGTACAATTTTGCACGACGAACTTTACCGTAGCGAACTACTTCGATTTTAGCAACACGTGGTGTATGCAATGGGAAAGTACGTTCAACGCCAACGCCATTTGATACTTTACGTACAGTGTAAGTTTCACTGATACCAGCACCGCGGCGTTTGATTACAACACCTTCAAATAACTGGATACGTTCTCTTGTACCTTCGACAACTTTCGCGTGAACACGAACAGTGTCCCCAGGACGAAAAGCAGGAATATCAGTACGTAGTTGTTCTTGAGTTAGTTCTTGAATCAATGGATTCATTTTTATCATTCTCCTTATTTCCAAACAATCATAGAGTAGTTTGCCCCAGCGGATTATCGTAATAGTTGAGTGAAACACTCACTAAAACATACTACCACAGATTAAATCACGATGTAAAGAAGATTTTCTTGTCATTGCGATTTTTTTATAGTTCCTTGGATGACATAGTCTGTATGTGTAATGAATTCATCTAAAGATACTTTTATTTGTTCTTGCTGTTTCTTCGTCACATCTTGAGTAAGCGTCACTATCACCTGTCCTGTCTTCTTTTTATTCTTACTTAATATATCTGTACTAATTTTTTTTATCTGGCTCCCGTAAACAAGAAAAAGTTGTCGTTTAATTTCACTTAGTGTTTTGTCTAAGGATACTTTTTCTGTTGGCATAGTAAAAGGGGCAGCTGTGTATTGACTTTGTAATTTCTTATCGATATAGCGGTCAATGTCTTGCATCTCAATGATTTCGTTGTTTGCCACTTGATTAATGATCAATTGAAAATTTTCTAAATGATAGTCACCAAGTTTATTAACTAAATCTTCTAATTCTACACCAACAGGTTTATTTCCTAATAAATCAAGAGTAAGCTGCTGTCGATGCCCATCGATATTTTGATTTAAAACATAATAATCTGCCATAGCTTCCGTGACAAAGCGGTTGGCTCTTTGTTGCGACATTTCTGTCTGAATTAAATTTCCTGCTGAAATAAAACTGGGAGTCGCAATTAAAACGGCTGCCCCTATCATCAAATAGTGGCGGCGTCTTTCCATTTTAGTGTCTACCTGCATCCGAAAATCCAAATGTAAGACTCGGACAACAATAAAGGTTGCAATTATAATAAAAGCAACGTTGACTAAAAACAAATACCCTGCTCCAAAAAACATCGACCAATCTTGCGTATAAATACTATATCCCATCACACACAACGGTGGCATTAAAGCTGTTGCAATTGCAACGCCTGGTACGATATTGTTTGCTTCTTTTTGTCTGGCACCAATCATCCCCGCTGTTCCACCTAAAATAGCAATAATTGCGTCCCAAATCGTTGGCTGTGTCCGTGATAAAATTTCACTACTTGCATACGTTAAAGGTGAAAGCCAAAAGTACAAAAGCGCTGTCATAATTGCAAATAATGCTTCTAAAATTAATAAACGTAATGCTCGAATAGTAAGTTGACTATCAAAAACACCTAAACCTAACCCTAATCCTTGCACGGGGGCCATTAATGGAGAAATAAGCATTGCACCAATTAAAATTGGTTGCGAATTCATATTTAATCCAATTGAGGCAATAAAAATAGCACAAATTAAAATAACAAAATTTTCTTTTTTTATGTTGATACTAGTAGAAACTTTTTCATAAAGCTCCTCATTATTTAACACACCATTTTTTGCCATAAAAGACCTCCTGATACAGAATTATCTCTTTTAATTGTACCAAGAGATGAATCTTTTTTAAAATTTAAACTTAAAAACAAAATTCCATCAAATTCAAGTGATAGAGATTAATTTTCAAACAAAAAAAGCTTGCTAACAGTGTAATTGTAATAACTTTACAACCACCACTGATTAACAAGACATGTTACTTAACCATACGGAATAAATTTTGGTACGGTCACTTTTTTTCTTCTTGCTTAATTTCAGCTAACATTTTTTCCATTTCTTTTGTTAATGGAAATTTAATTAACATATCTGGACGACGTAAATACGTACGCCGCAATGATTCTTTTAATTGCCAAGATTCAATCAATTTATGATTACCATTCATCAAAACTTCTGGCACTTTCATACCGGCAAATTCGGCTGGGCGAGTATATTGCGGATGCTCTAATAATCCCGTGGAATGCGAATCTGTTTGAGCCGAGGTTTCATTACCTAAAACATCTGGTAACAAACGAACTGTAGCGTCAATCATGACCATCGCGCCTAACTCGCCTCCGGTCAAAACGTAGTCCCCTAATGAGATTTCGTCAGTTACCAAACTTCTAATTCGCTCATCATAACCTTCATAGTGTCCACAAATAAAGACTAAATGCTCTTCTTGTGCAAATTCTTCTGCTATACTTTGATCAAACTTTTTCCCCGCTGGATCTAGCAAAATCACTCTTTTCTTAACAGTGGGCGCTTTTGCTTCAATCGCTTTTAAATTATCGTAAATCGGTTGGACTTTTAATAGCATTCCCGCGCCACCACCGTAAGGATAATCGTCCACAGTTTTGTGCTTGTTATCCGCAAAATCACGAAAATTAGAGATATTAATTTCCAATAAGTTCTTATCCCGTGCTTTACCAATAATTGATTCGCCCATTGGCCCTTCAAACATCTTCGGAAATAGTGTTAAAACATCAATCCTCATCGTCAATCAACCCTTCTGGTAGTTCGACATTTACTACCCCATTTGCTAAATCAACCCTTTTAACTACTGAGGTGATGTAAGGAATTAATGCATCCTTTTTACCTTTACGTTGTACCACCCAGACATCATTTGCACCAGGCGATAAAATCTCCTTGATTTTGCCAATCTCTTGCTCATTTTCATCCAAAACGTTTAAACCAATAATTTGATGATAATAATATTCATCTTCATCTAATTGTACTACATCCTCTTTGTCTACCTTTAAAATACCATCACGAAAATTTTGAACATCATTAATATTAGGATAACCTTCAAAAGTTAATAAATCAAAATTCTTATGGCGCCGATGACTTGCTATCGTCAATTTTAAAGGTGCCATTCCCTCTTTAAATAAAATTAAATTTGCTCCCTTTTGATATCGTTCTTCGGGAAAATCCGTTAATGAAATCACACGAACTTCGCCGCGAATGCCATGAGTATTGACAATTTTTCCTACATTTAAATATTCCATTTAATAGCCTCTTTCTCTTAGGTAGAATTTCTGATTTATTTTATCACGGTTGTTGCTGGTTTTCTAGCCTACCTTGTGAAAGGTTAAGCCGACTTCTGTATCTTCTACCAATAAATTTTTAGGAGTCGTTATAAGCAAATAACACCAATAAAAATCGCCCGCACACGCTCCTCCGTGGGCTGCAATTAATAAACGCAACCATGTGTAGGGCCAGTTATCCATAATTATTAATAGTACTGCCGTAAGTATTACAAAAGGCGCACAACTAATAATAAAAAATTCCCATTTTGCATACATTGTACCTGGACTTGTAGCATACGCCATACCGTTTTTAAAGCCAAATTTCACTTTACCTTTTAAATTAAAAATTTTGAAAAAAATGCCATGTATGCCTTCATGAATAACGATAATTGCTAAAAAACTAATCACAATTGCACCAAGTTCAACTGGAAATGGGCTGCTTTGAAAAATATTCTGGTTAAATGGCGGCAACAATAACACACCATAACAGATTGCCATGAGTATTAAAGCAGCTATGTTCATTTTTTTGATCACTTTTTTATCTTCTAAAAGATTTAATTCACGATAAATTTTCATTTTATCTCACCACTTTTTTTAACTACCATTATTCACAACCTTCTGGAAGTTACTTTCTATTATACCATTTTCTTCTATCTAAAAAAGTAGCACATGAATGCGCTCAAATTCAGTACAGTTCATTCAGATCCAGTATGCAAAACAATAGCTCCACAAATGAATAGATACCTCAAAAAATTTCTTCTTCGTGATATTAATTTCATTTGTCGAGCAATAACGTTTGCTTTTTAGTTTACTTATTCATAGAAACTGCCATCTTTAAAGCAGGAATTGTATCTTCATGGGCGACAGTATACACGGTTTTGCCTGCTTGCCACACCACCTGATTACTTTCATAACCACTTTTTGTCATATCAATGGTAATTTGTCCGAGGTTTTTTGGCGCCGGCAACAAAGCTTCTTCTAAATAATTCACCACTTCTTTCGCTAAAGCTGTGCCATCTTGCCCTTCAATATTGCTTGAACGTAGTAGGATCGACCAGTTTCCTTCTTTCCAGTTTAAATAAGTTGAACCTGCTGCACCTTGACTATAGGCAGTAATGTTATGCCCCAATTCAACTTTATGTCCCCCACCATCAAATTGGTAGTTAACTGCTTTTGCTGCTGCATCTTTACTTGTAAACTGCTCCATTTTATAACGAGCAAAAGGCGTTTGCTGGTTTAAAGATTGATCATTTAAAACTAGCGGTGTATCCATGATATAATACAAAATCGCCAAACTATCCTTTTTCTTGTCCATCGCAATGTTTAAAGCACGATTTTCATCTCGTGGAATGTCAGTTGGTAACAACGTCTTAGGATTTTCTTTTTTTAATTCAGCTAACGCGTCAACTTTTTTTTCACTTGCACTTGATTTCGTAGTGTTTTGAGTGTTTTCACTTGATTTCCCATTCGTTTGAGAATTTTTAGCTGTTGTCGTTGTTGTATTAGTTTGGGCATTACTCTTATTTTCATCAGTACTGGTCGTTGGTGTGTTTTGACCACAAGCTGTAAGTGTTAAAAGCAAAGCTCCCAATAGAATTACCTTCTTCATTTTTAATCCTCCAAATTTAAGACATAAATTTTTGAGCGATTTCAACCAATAAAAATGCAAATATTGATTAAAATTAAGCGTACTCAATTTGAGGAAAATTGACAATCAATACGACTTATATATTAGCCAATCTGGTTTGAAACCCAGCTGCTAATACTATGAAACGATTCTTTAACGAAGTCTACACCACTATTTAAAACGGATTCAATACCATTGGCATTAATTTGAGTCACCGTTTGGTTAAACCAGTTGGCAATATCCGCCTTAAAAATCCAAACCAAAAAGATTGCCATGGCTAAGCCTAACAGTCGCCATAAAAAGGAACCTAATTTAAAAATAATAAATAAGATAATAATAATTGCTAAAATTACAAGCCATTCTGTCATCTTTTTTCCCTCCTAATTTTTCTTTTATTATCTATCAGAAAAGATTTTTTGTCCTCCGTCTTGAGTATGAAAAAAAGCAGTTCCGTAGCGGAACTGCCTTTTCCTTTATTTACTTGCCGTCTAAAATATTCAGACGAACTTTTTTGGTACCTTCAGTACGTACGCCATAAACAATTGTCCGAATCGCTTTTGCCACTCGACCTTGTTTGCCAATAATACGACCGATATCTTCTGGTGCCACACTCAAATTATACTCATAAAAGTCAGCTGACTCTTCAACATGAAGTTTAACAAGATCAGGCTGAGTAACTAACGGACGAACAATCGTCAAGACTAAATCAGTTAAATCAGTCATCATTCGTCACCTTATTTCGTATATTTTGCTTCGTGGTGTTTTTTCATAACGCCTTGTTTTGAAAGGATGTTACGAACAGTATCAGAAGGTTGTGCACCTTTTTGCAACCAATCAAGTACTAAATCTTCTTTGATTGTTACTTCTGCTGGGTCAATCAAAGGATTGTAAGTACCCACAGTTTCGATGAAACGTCCATCACGAGGAGAACGAGAGTCTGCTACTACGATACGGTAAAAAGGTTTCTTTTTAGAACCCATACGTTTTAAACGGATTTTTACTGCCATTACAATTCCACCTCCATATAATTTAATCACAAGAGGTAGTTTAACAGTTTTTTCGAGTGGTGTAAAGAGTTTTTTCTTTACAGGTAAAATAAAAATTTTTAAAAGAGTTATCAAACCGTTTTCAATAACTTTTTATAAAAAAGCAATCGTTTTTTTATAAAGCTTATCTTTTGTTTTTTGACTGCTTTTCTTGTTATGATTAATGTAATAAAAATATTTAGCAACGAAATCAACACTATAGGAGGAAAATTAACTATGAAAACAATTGGTTTTATCGTTGGTAGTCTAAGAAAAGATTCTTACAATTTAGCAGTTGCAAAAGATTTTGCTAAATTATTGCCCGCTGGTTTTGAAGCAAAGTTTATCGAAATTTCAGATTTGCCTTTTTACAATGAGGATTTAGAAAATGATGCTATGCCAGAGAGTTGGAAGCGACTACGAACAGAAGTTGCTGCAGTTGACGGGATTTTCTTTTTCTCCCCAGAGTATAATCGGTCTGTGCCAGCCGCTTTAAAAAATGCTTTGGATGTGGGTTCTCGTCCCATGGGTTCTAGTGTTTGGGGTGGTAAACCAGCACTTGTTGTTACCGCTTCTCCTGGTGGTGTCGGAGGTTTTGGCGCTAACCATCATTTACGGCAATCACTTGTCTTTTTAGATATGCCAACCTTGCAACAGCCAGAAGCTTATATCGGTGGCATTCACAATCTTGTGAAAGAAGATGGGACGATTGTAGAAGATACAGAAAAATTCTTCCAATTAATTGTGGACAAATATATTGTATTTTTCAATAAATTAACAGCATAATTTTTAAACGACCCAACAAAGAAAATCACTTATTTTCTTTGTTGGTTTTTTGTTTTGTTTTGTACTTCTTCATAACGAAAACACGTGACTAAGTGATCATTCACAATTCCAATTGCTTGTAAAAAAGCATAAATAATTGTACTCCCAACAAATTTAAACCCGCGTTTTTTCAAATCTTTCGTAATTTCATCTGATAATTCTGTACGTGTTGGTATCTCCTCGCTCTTATTGAAATGATGGACTATCGGCTTCCCTTCTACAAAATGCCACAAATAATTCGAAAAACTTCCCCACTCATGTTGAATTTCTAAAACACATTTGGCATTTATAATTGCCGCATTTATTTTTAGTCGATTTCGAATAATTCCCGCATTCTCAAGTAGTTCTGTTACTTTTTTTTCATCAAAATTTGCTACTTTTTCAATGTTGAAACTTTCATAAGCCACCTCAAAAGCATCACTTTTGTTCAAAATGGTTTGCCAACTTAGCCCAGCTTGATTTATATCCAAAATTAATTTACGAAATAAGCGCTGATCGTTATATTCAGCTACTCCCCAGACTGTATCATGATATTCCTTCATTGCTTGATTTCCTTTATTTGCCCACTCACATCTTTTCATTTTTACTCTCCTTATCATATTTTTTCTTTTATTGTAACAAAGAAATTCAAAAATACTTGCTTTTCAAAAGTGTACTGCTTATACTAGTACACGTAATCTATAATTAATTTTCTCCTATTTACGAATTATTAATAAGAAAGGAGTGCCTTATGTTTACGATTGATAAAAATAGCAGTAAGCCTTATTACGAACAACTAGTTCTTGGTATAAAACAACAAGTAGTAACCGGCGTTTTACAATCTGGTGATCGGCTACCTTCTGTCCGTGAACTGGCAAAAGAGTTATTAATGAACCCCAACACGATTAGTAAAGCATACAAAGTTTTAGAAACTGAAAATGTGATTGTAACGGTTAAAGGGAAAGGAACCTTTGTAAAAAATAGCCAAGATATGCCACGAGACGAAGTACGCATCAAGCAACTAAAACAAAATTTCCAAGAATTAATAATCGAAGCCATGCAGCTACAAGTAACAAAAAAAGAACTTATCTATTGGCTTGAAGAATCGCAGTTAGAAGGAGGACCACTCAAATGAAAATAGCCAAATTAAAAAAGGTAATTGGTTCAAAAAACGTTTTAACCGATATTGACTTTACTTTGTATGAAAATGAAATTGTTGGTCTAATTGGGCGAAATGGTTCAGGAAAAACTACTTTGTTTCGTACGATTGCCGGTCACTATCGACCAGATGAAGGTAGCATTACAATTAATGGGCAAAATATAGCAACAGAAACAAAATTAAAAACTGAAATATTTTATATTGATGAATTGGATAACTTTTTAAAATATTATACGTTGCAAAGTATTAACGATTTTTATCGTACCGCCTATCCAACATTTAACCAAGATCTTTATTTGCAATTAATGAAAGAACATGGCTTAAATCAGCGGCTACAATATCGTAAAATGTCAAAAGGGATGCAAGGTTTGTACCAAATGATCTTAGCTATTTCATCTCGTGCCAAATACCTTTTATTAGATGAACCATTTGATGGTTTAGATATTATTGTTCGAAAAAAAGTGATTGGTCTATTATTAACACATTTATCTGAAGAGAAGCGTTGTGCACTGATTGCCTCTCATAATCTACAAGAATTAGAAGGTATCATCGATCGTGCCCTCTTGATTAAAGGTCAAACAATTGCAAAAGATTACACCTTAGAAAATATGCGCGCAAATGCCCGCAAAATTCAACTTGTTTTTCGTACAAAACAGCTACCACCAATTGTTAAAGAGAATTCCAAACTGATTACTATACAAGGACGCGTGATTGTAGCAGTCTTTGAAAACTATAATTCGGAGTTAGCTACCACAATTAAAAGTTATGATCCTTTGGTTTTTGAAGAACTACCGCTAACCTTGGAAGATCTTTTTGAAGCCAACTTACAAAAAGAACAATTATTGGTTTAGGAAAGGAGTTTAGTATGTTAAAAAGAATTTATTTAAAACGATATGGTAAAACCTTGATTGCCTTTGCCATTCTAATTTTTGGTCTTTATTTCTTAAATGCCCACGGTACGGTTTCCAGTTGGCACGCACAAAATAAGTATTATCATTCCTCAGATTTTGAAAGATCCTTCAAAGAACAACCAGAATCTTTTACTTATTGGGATGATAAACTTGAAAAAGATATGACTTACACTTCTATCAAAGAGTATATTAGCGATCAATTGTATGTATACGGTCGCGCTTATCCAGATCACCACATTTCAGCGCAACAAGCGCAAGAATATAATCCTAAGACCACTTATTTTACGCGATTTGGTGGAGACTTTAATATTTTAACTATCTTTATTGTTAGTTTAGCAGGTTTTCTAATTTTCTTTGTGGATGAAAAAACGGCCTTTAATCGTTTCTTGTTTGGCTTGCCGCAAAAACGCAAACAACTTTTTGGTGCCAAACTCCTTTATGTAGCACTACCCATTTTGATGATTTTCTTACTTGCTCAACTGTTTTATATCACTTATTTAAAAATTGGAATTCCCGACCCTTACCTAAATGCTAGTTGGAGCCAATTAATTCACTCTATTATAAATAATTTTAGTTTGACCATTTTACTATTTGCAGTTAGTATCTTCATTGGCTCCATGGTAGGAAATTTGGCATTTGGTCCTTTAACCTGGGTAATTTTTAGTTTTTTGGCCAGTTTGATACCAAGTTCAGTTAGCAACTTTTTCAATCTTTTTTCTTTCAACCAACCAAAAGGGTACCCCTTTAATCTAGAAAATTTATTTATTGTTCGTATTGGTAAAACTGGCGGATATTGGTGGATGATCCCGATTTTCCTAGTCATTTCCTTATTATTTATCTGGTGGACTTATCGAAAATTTAAAAACTTATCTTTAGAAAACGATGGCGACTACTTGCTTCATCATAGTTCTCGCTGGCCAGTTTGGTTTTTGATGTGGGGATTTACCAGTTTTATTGCATTAAATTATTTTACAAATCCCTGGCAAACTTATTTGGTATTGAAAGATAGCAGTAAAGCTGTTTCACTTTTTAGTACAATTTCTTCAACCGCTTTGGTTTTAGTAATATTGGGTTTGGTTCTATTTGTCGTAGTGTTCTTCTCTTCTATTAAAAATGTCTGGCAAAACTATCGTGGGAAAAGAAATAATTTAGACGTAACACGATTTTAGAATTAAAATTTACACAAACCAAATTAATTCTGCTATTTTTTGTAAAACGTCATGGATTTAATCCAGACGTTTTCTTTTTTTTAGCGTTTTCTTGTTATACTTATACATATTAAAGTATATAGCTTAAGGAGGAAAACAATGATTAAACTTATTATTAGTGATTTGGATGGTACGTTTTTAAATAGTCAAAGTAATTTTGATGAAAAACTATATCAAGAAGTACGTCAAATTATGCACCGTCAAAACGTTGTATTTGCCCCTTGTACCGGTAAGCAATGCGAACGAGTAGAAGATTTATTCAAAAATGTCGGTAGTGAAGATTTATGGATTTTAGGCGATAGCGCGACGCGCATTAAACATCAAGGGTCGTACTTATATGAATCGCTCCTCCCCAATGAAATCGGTAAAAAAATAATTTCTAAACTACAAAGCATTCATGAAGACTTGACGATTATTGCTTGTACGCAAAAAGCAGCTATTATTAGTGTAGACACTTCTATAGACAACGAAAAAATGGTACGCGGATCTTATAAAGTTGTTGAAAAAACAACGGATTATCAAAATATTACCACTGACTTTGTCAAAATTACGGTTTACGATAAAAAATTAAGAAGTTATGAGGTGACACCACAATTAGCTGAATTTAAAGAGCAGGCTTATATTGTAGCTTCTGAAGGAGCTTGGATTGACATTACCAATTTTGGTGTGCACAAAAGACACACAGTGGAAAAATTACAACAAATTTTAAATGTGACACCCCAAGAAACAATGGTCTTTGGCGATGGCCATAACGACTTAGAGCTCATGCAAGCCGGTACATTTAGTTTTGCGATGCGCAATGCTTTTGAAGAAACTAAAGATTTCGCCAATTATATCTGCCGTAGCAACGATGAAAATGGTGTTTTACTAACGATACGACAATTATTATCTTTACAAGAAAAGCATTAGGTTTGGAAAGACACTATTTTCAACACGCAAAGTACAGGATTTGGTGTTTGCTATAGCATCAAATTCTGTACTTTTATTTCGTAGCAATAAATAAATAATGCGGCATCATCACATTGCGGTAGTTTTTGATAAATCGTTCTTTTACCACCATTTGATTACGAATGGCTACATTCATTGAAGCTATGTTGGTATCGCGTACAATCGAAACGACTGTTGTTGCCCCTAGAGTATTAAACGCATATTCTTTTACCGCTTGGGCTGCTTCTGTAGCATAGCCTTTTTTCCAAGCATCATAGACCAAATGATAGCCAATTTCCAAATAAGTCTTCCCATTGACCACTTGATTGGTCAAACCGCACTCCCCAATAATTTTACCGTCCTTTTTGCAAACCATCGCAAAAAGACCATATCCTTTTTCTTGATATAATTTTAAATTCCAATTTAGCCACGCTATGACTTCTTCATCTGAAAAAGCACCTTCATAGGCATACATGACCCGTTCATCTTGCAAAAATTGAGATAAAGCAAACGCTTCTCCTTTTTGCCATGGACGTAAGATTAGACGTTTTGTTTCAATTTTCATCTGATTATGCTCCCAATTCTTTATTTTGATTAGTTTGTTACTTAATCAAAAACCCGAATAACTAAGATACAATACAAAACAGCAGATTTTTAAAATCAAGACCGTTAAAACTGTAACTCTTATTCGGGTTTTACCGCTTATAAAACTACTAAAGCCTATGCTTATTTACGTTTTTTCTTTTTCTTTTGTTTTTTCATCATACGATTCATGGCCATTTTCCCCATCTTACCTTTAATACCAGAACCAAACATTTGATCCATTCCCGCTGGCATTTGACCTTTTGTCATTTGCTGCATCATTTTACGTGCTTCTTTGAATTGTTTAATCATGCGATTGACTTCAACAACCGAGTTACCAGAACCTGCAGCAATACGGCGTCGCCGGCTTGGATTAAGTAAGTCTGGATTTTCCCGTTCCACTGGTGTCATTGACATTACCATTGCTTTTTGACGAGCAATCTGTTTGGGATCGACTTTAACATTTTCAATCCCTGGCATTTGGCTCATTCCTGGAATCATCTTTAATAAATCTTCTAAAGGTCCCATTCCCATGACTTGATCCATTTGTTCAATGAAATCATTAAAGTCAAAGGTATTTTCCTTCATTTTTTTTGCTAATTCTTCTGCTTTCTTCTCATCGTAATCTTGTTGTGCCTTTTCAATTAAGGTCAACATATCTCCCATGCCTAAAATACGGCTTGCCATACGATCAGGATGGAAGACTTCTAAGTCTGTTAATTTCTCACCAGTACCGGTAAATTTGATCGGTGCACCGGTTACTTGACGAATCGAAAGGGCTGCCCCACCGCGAGTATCCCCATCCAATTTTGTAATAACAACCCCGGTAATTCCCAATTGTTGATTAAAACTATCCGCAACCGTGACTGCATCTTGCCCCGTCATAGCATCTACAACTAAAAGAATTTCATTTGGTTGAGCAATTTCTTTGATTTGTTTTAACTCGTCCATTAACTTTTCGTCAATATGCAATCGACCAGCCGTATCGATTAAAACATAATCATTTTTCTTTTCTCGCGCCAGTTCCATCCCTTGACGTACAATTTCTACTGGACTAACATCTGTTCCCATATCAAATACGGGAACATTTAATTGTTGTCCCAAAACCTTCAATTGATCAATCGCAGCAGGACGATAAACGTCACCGGCAATCATCAACGGGCGCGCTTTTTCCGTTTTAATCAGTTGATTGGCAAGTTTACCAGCAAATGTTGTTTTACCAGCTCCTTGCAAACCAACCATCATGATAACAGTTGGGATTTTTGGTGATTTGTTTAAACCTTCTGTTTCGCTTCCGAGAGTTTTTGTTAACTCTTCGTCAACAATTTTAACAATTTGTTGAGCTGGTGATAAGCTGTCTAAGACTTCTGTTCCAACGGCTCTTTCCCGTACATTTTTGACAAACTCTTTAACAACTTTTAAGTTAACATCGGCTTCCAATAATGCCAAGCGAATTTCTCGCATCATTTCCGTGACATCAGCCTCAGTAATTTTCCCTTTTTTGCGCAACTTGCTCATAGCTTGTTGCAGGCGTTCTGTTAGATTTTCAAATGCCATTTTATTCGTTCCTTTCAACTAAAAACTATTCATCGATTTCTTGAAGTTCCTGCAAAAATTTCGGCAGCTCTTCGTCTTTAGGATAATGGGCCTTAATATAACTTTCTGCCCGGTCTAAAACTTCGCCGCGAACAATATAATCAGAAAATAGATGTAGCTTACGCTCATAATCTTCCAAAATTTTTTCCGTCCGCTTTATATTATCATAAACTGCTTGGCGACTCACCTGAAATTCTTCCGCAATTTCTCCTAGTGAAAAATCATCGGCATAATACAGTTCCATATAATTCATCTGTTTTTCGGTCAAAAGCGTTGAATAAAATTCAAATAATGCATTCATCCGATTCGTCTTTTCAATTTCCATGAATTCCCTCCTAGCATGAAAATTTAGTTAATTGGCAATTGCTGCGATTAATTTATGATAGTTGTTTTCAGAATAAACTTTAACACCTTGATTTATAAAATAGGCTGTTGCAACTCCGACACCCGTTACTTTATTGCCACTAAAGGCACCATCATAAATTTGATGACTACCACAAGATGGACTGCGCTCTTTTAAAACTACTTGTGTAATACCTACATCTTTTAATTTCTCATAAGCAAGTATGGCACCTGCTTTATATTCTGATGTAACATCTAAGCCTTGGCAGGAAGTAACCACTGCCGATCCTGTCCAGACATCAAACCCATCGCCGCCGATAATTTCAGCTGGATCTCTTGGCGTACTTAATCCCCCTAAAACCTCAGGACAAATCATAATCGCTTGCTTTTTTACCACCAAAGCTGCTAAAGGGGGAATTGTTTGCGTATTGCCATCATAGCGACAAAAAACACCACCTAGACAGGCACTACTTCCAATCATTTGGTCCTCTTTCTTATAAAGCAGTTATTTTTTGATGCATAGTGTTATCATTTCAAAAAGAAAAAACTTTTTTCTTTAAAGTCGATTTAATGCCCTTTATTATAGCATTATTTCTGTTCCTTAAATAGTCCCCACCACTTTTCTATGCTAAAATAAAACCATCTGTCGCAGATAGTGTGACAAAGTAAAACACCCAAAAGGAGTTTGCTATGAAAAAAGTGTTAATCGTTGACGATGAACCTTCCATCGTAACCTTACTAACCTTCAATTTGGAAAAAGAAGGCTACATCGTAACTTCCGCCACAGATGGCCCCAGCGGGTTAGACTTGGCGTTAACAAAAGACTTTGATTTTATTATTTTAGATATAATGCTACCAGGAATTGATGGAATTGAAATTACAAAAAGACTGCGACAAGAAAAAAAAGAAACACCCATTTTATTATTAACAGCAAAAGATGATACTATCGATCGAATTTTAGGGTTAGAAATTGGAGCGGATGACTACCTGACAAAACCCTTTAGTCCACGAGAAGTCTTAGCCCGTATGAAAGCTATTTTCCGGCGGATACGTCCAGTTGATATTACCCAAGTTGCCAATGAAAAAAATACTGACGATGAGTTAACTGGCGAAATATTACAAATTGGTGCCATTAAAGCTGACATGGATAACTATGAAGTCACTGTTAACGATGCGAAAATCTTTTTAACGCCAAAAGAATTTGAATTGCTCGTTTATTTTATGAAGCGAAAAGATCGCGTAATAGACCGTGATACCCTATTGGATCGAATCTGGAATTTTGATTTTGCTGGACAAAGTCGCATCGTGGACGTTCACGTTTCTCATTTGCGCGAAAAGATTGAAGCAGATCCTAAAAATCCACGTTATCTTTTAACTGTTCGAGGTTTTGGTTATAAATTTCAGGAGCCCAAAGCATGAAAAAACAGCGTGCTTTAGAATATCTGCTATGGTTAACTACTTTAATTGTTATTTTTGTTGGCGCTTGGCAATTAATTGGTGGTTTTTTTGAACACCAAGTCTTAAGTCAACAAGAAAATTATTTAGAAAAAAAAGGTAACCTTCTTTTACGAATGGCAAAAGAAACTAATTATAATGAAGCAACGCTCCAACAATTAAGTAAACACTATGTGGAACATGCTGATGAACGAGTAACTTACCTAACAGCAAACGGTAAAATTGTCTTTGATACCTTTGATTTCGATCTTTCAGGGACGCGTACGAATCGGCCAGAAGTAAAAACCGTCTTAGCCGGAGGAAAAATTGGAACTTCATTGCGAAAAAGTGCTACTTTGAAAAAAGAACTGCTTTATGTCGCAATCCCTGTTCGGCAAGATAATCATTTGGTTGGTATTTTACGTATTGCAGAAAGCACCACTGCCTTTATGGCTGAGGCAAGTAATGTGAGAAATTCAATTTTAACAGTATATGTAATTTTATGCCTCTTCATTACAGTTTTTGTCTTGTATTTTTTACGGCAAAAAAATCGACCTTTAGAAACTTTATTACCTGCTATCAAAAAAATGGTGGCTAATCCGACTCGTACCGAAACCATAATGCAGACGACCCCTCATTGGGAAGAACTTTATCAAGCCTTAAATCAATTGAGTGAACAAATGAGTCATACTTATAAAGCTTATTCGGCAACTGAACGACAGCTTCATACACTTTTAAATGATTTAATGATTGGAATTTTTATTGTCGACAGTGAAAATAGATTAATTATGATGAATTCTGAAATGAAACGACAATTAGGGTTGTTCCAAAATCTAGCAGAAAAGGTGAATTTTGCCGAAGTTGTTAAAGATCCACAGCTTATTCAATTAATCTATCGTATCACACCGGATGCTCCTTTTTTACATGATGAAATTACCTTACATCAAAATGGTGAACGCGTATTAGATGTCGATTTGCGCCTTTTTAACGAGGAACGGCAGGTTTTAGTTATGTCCTATGATATGACGCAAGTTCGTCAACTAGAAAAAATGCAACAAGACTTTGTTAGTAATGTTTCTCATGAGTTAAAAACACCAGTTACTTCCCTTATCGGTTTTACCGAAACCTTGTTAGATGGTGCAAAAGACGATCCAGAAACGACAACTGAATTTTTACGTATTATGGAAAAAGATGCCAAACGACTCCAAGCCTTAATACAAGATATTATCCAACTTTCCAAAGGGCAGCAAGACTTAGATTATCCCATTCAAGATGTTACGATAGCTGAACTTTTGAAGCAAATTTTAGAAAGTTATGAAGCTCAAATTCACTCTAAAAATTTAAACATAACTTTAACTGGGGACTCAGCTTTAACTTGGTCTACAAAAGTTGAACTCTTTTACCCTATTGTTAAGAACTTGATTGAAAATGCAATTAAATATTCACCAGAAAAAAAGAAGATTACTATCACTTATCACGCAGCAGATACATTGACCTTATGTGTAACTGACCAAGGAGTTGGCATTGATCTTGATGACCAACAACGGATTTTTGAACGTTTCTACCGCGTAGATAAAGCGCGTGCAAGACAATCTGGAGGAACAGGTTTAGGCCTCGCAATTGTCAAAGAATCCGTTGAAAAACTTAACGGAAAGGTTCAATTAGAAAGTCATCCTGGCGTAGGATCAACTTTCACCGTGATATTACCTAAATTATAAGACAATAAGATTCAACCTTAAAAAAGCAATTTTCTACTAATCCTCTCGTAGAAAATTGCTTTTTTATCGTGTCATATCAGAAAAATTTTTTTATTTATCCGTAACTTTTCCGTCAACCGAACGTTCAATTCTCATGGTTGTAATCGGCAAATATCCCAACTCTTTAACAGGGCCGTTTTGGATTTCATCTGTTAGTAGATAATCCAAAAATTTTTTTACTTCTTTATCTGGTTCACCTTTTGTATACATATGTTCGTAAGACCAAATTTTCCATTTATTTGTTTCGATATTTTCCGTCGTTGGCGACACATTATCGACAGAAAGCTCCTGTAAACTTTCATCGATGTAGGATAAAGCCAAATAACTGATAGCTCCTGGTGTTTCTGCAACAATCTTTTTCACAGTTCCTGAAGAATCTTGCTCTTGTGACTGCACGGGTGTTGCACCATTTAGTCCCCATTTTTCAAAAGTTGCTCTTGTACCACTTCCAGATGCGCGATTTACAACAGCAATTTTTTCATCTTTGCCACCAACTTGCTTCCAATTGGTAATTTTGCCGGTAAAGATATCAATTAATTGCTGTTGTGTAACATTTTTAATTGCAACATCTTTATTCACAACTGGCGCCATTGCTACTACCGCTACTTTATGATCTACAAGTTCTTTTGCATTCACACCATCTTTTTCTTCTGCAAAAACATCGGAATTACCAATTGTTACTGCTCCTGCGGAAACTTGACTTAGTCCAGTACCACTGCCGCCACCTTGAATCGTAATTTGATAATTGGGGTTTTTACCAGTAAAACTATCTTTGGCAGCTTCTACTAATGGTTGTAAGGCTGTTGAGCCTACTGCGGTAATTTTAGTACCGTCTGTTTTATTTTCCTCTCCGGTTTTTGCACTACTATTCCCACAGGCTGCCAATAATAAACTTGCTGCCACTGCAGTTGCTACTAAATAAACTTTTTTCACGTTTTCCACTCCTATCTTTGATTACAAACTCAGTTTACACAACCTTTGTAAACTTGAGATAAGTAGTGTGTAAAGATTTTATCAAGTTCTGTAAAATTTAAGTAAACGAAATTTTACCAAGCTTATTTCACCCTGATCAGAAGAAAAAGGAATATAATGAGATAGAAAAAATAATAGTGTTACACAAGAAGGGAATTGATGATTATGTTAGAAATTCATTACGTTGTAGCCGGTTCAAAAGAAGAAGTAAAGAAATATGATAAAGCCAGTGATTTTGTGGGCGCCCAATATAAAGAAGTACCTGACTTACAAGATAACTACCACGTAACAAAAGTATTATTAGCTGGTAAAGAAATTGAATTAGATGACAAAACGATTGGCGGTTTATTCAATTATTTAAATAAATAGTTGAACTTAATAAAATTCATAAAAAAAAAACCACTTATGAAAATTTCATAAGTGGTTTTTTTTTACTGTGTTTAAAAGTTAAAAACAATAAAGGCATATAGTAAAAAGAGTGTCAACAGGATCACCAAGATATTCTCCCGCCGATCATGTTTCGGATGTATTAATGCATATAACCGTTCCGTACGGCTTTGATTTTTATACAACAAAAAATGCACAAGGGTATAAATAATTCCACCTGCCAAAAAAAGTAAAAAAAAGCGAACAAAGTGTTGCATGCCAGTTGCTAGCATCATGACCATTGTCGGTATAAAAAGCAACTGTTCAAAAAAGATAATTCCTTGACGATAATGACGAAAAAACTCGGTTATAGCATATTTCATCCCACAGCCTTCTTTCATCAAATCATTTTTTTACTTCTAATCTATTTTACATTAGTTTACTTCTCTAATAATACTCGATATAATTAAATTAAAATTAACTGAAAATAAGATTGCAAAAAAATTTGAAAGTAGGTGTTCTGATGCACTTAAGTAAAGAACAAACCACACGTCTTTTAGAACAAATGGACTTTGTAACCTTCCAAGAAAAAGTCACGCAATATTTTGATGGTGAAGAAGTCGATTTTTCAGTCTATTATCTTCGAAATCGAAAAAATGGTTCGATTTTAGCAACAATGCCAAAATATGTTTATGCATCAGAAGAAGAAGGCGTGGGCAATCGCTATATCATGGGATACGCTAGTATTTTGTGGGAACAATTTGCACCAGTAGATAAAGAAGATTTTGTTGCACGCCACATCAAAGCATTTTTCGATCAAAATAGTTACTTACCAAAAAACTATCAGGCGATGATTGCTGATATTGCATTAGGAGCAAAATATCGTTTCTTTTTATTAGAACCGTTATTGCGTGATTTACAAACATGGGCAGTAAAAAAAGCACAAGCACTCCAAAATAAAAAACGTTATGGCTCTTCAATACTAAAAGAACTCGTACATCTACCGAATAATCAATTTGAAAATCTCTGTATCCATCACTTTGTTACGGAATATCATTATAATCAGCTAAAACTTTTGTTAGAAGATTTACCTATCTGCTTTTTGAATCCTGATTACGAACTTATCAACTATGGCTATGCAGTAGAATTTTGGCTCCACTACTCAGGTGAAGATACGAGCGTCAATTTGGAAGAAGAACTATACGCCTTCACTACCTCTGTTTTAAACAACGAAAGCAACTATCACAATCGCTTTTTATCAACCGTGAGTATGCGCCAAGAATTGACAGAAGAGGTTTTATTAAAAGTTAACGACTTAATCAATGAATTAGAATATTGGGCTTTACGACGCTTGATGCGAAAAGTAGAAATTTAAAAAATTCAAAATAAATTTACTTGCCTTACTATTTATTTCTCTAAATAAGCAGTAAGGCGTTTCATTGCTTCTTCTAATTTTTCCATACTTGCAGCATAACTCAAGCGGATATATCCCTCAGCTTCTTTTCCAAAAGCAACACCTGGAATCACAGCCAGTTTAGCTTTTTGTGCTAAATCCACACAGAATTTCATCGAATCTTGTTCCAAATGATCAGGAATCTTGGCAAAAAGATAAAAAGCACCTGATGGTTTTGCTACTTTAAATCCCAATGCTGTCATTTTTTCATATAAGAAATCACGTCGCAAACGATATTCTTCCTTCATGATTAAACCATCATCAATTCCTTCAATTAAAGCATGTACGGCGGCTTTTTGTGAAATTGTGGAAGCAGCTGTTACTAAATATTGGTGAACTTTGATAATTTCTTTTGTGAGTTCTTTTGGCGCAAAAATAAAACCAATTCGCCAACCGGTCATCGCATGAGATTTTGATAGGCCGTTAATTAAAATTGTTTGGTCTCGTATGAATTCGGCAATCGAAATATGTTCGTCATCATAAGTAAGCTCACTGTAAATTTCATCGCTAATTACAAATACAGGGTATTTTTTCAACACATTGGCCAAAGCTTTAACTTGTTCTTTTGAATAAGTAACGCCTGTTGGATTACTTGGGTAATTCAAAATTACAGCTTTAACCGCATCTCCATGAACAATTAAATGCTCTTCTAAAACTTCTGGGGTTAAAACAAAACCATCGGCAGTTGTATCCATATAAATAGGTTTTGCTGCTGCTAGCGTAATAACTGGTTCATAACCAGGATATATTGGCGCTGGCAATAAGACCTTGTCTCCAGGATTTAAGATAGCTAATAATGAAGCTGAAATTGCCTCAGTAGCACCAATTGTCACTAGAACTTCTGAATGATAATCATAAGCGACATGGTATTTTTGCTTTAAAAAAAAAGCAGCGGCTTCTCTAACATCAGCTAAACCAGACATACCTGTATAATGACTAAAATTTTGCTCAATGGCATCTTTGCCAGCTGCTTTGACATGATCTGGCGTATTAAAATCTGGTTCACCTAAAGTCAATTTTAAAATATCCTCAATGCCTGAAACTTTTTCGTCAAATTGTCGGATTAAAGAAACTGCAATCTGATAAACTTGTTTATTAAATCGTTGTGTTAAATCCATTTTCTCCACTCCTTTTATAAATATGATGTATGCAATCACGTTTTATGTTTTATCCTACCATAAAATAAAAAAAAGCGGCAATGAAATTTTCAACAAACCCAAATTGTTACGTTTAACAAAAGAAAAACCACTTTAAAACCTGAAAACAAGTTTTAAAGTGGTTTTTAATACAAAATATTTTTTAAATTCTATGCTCAATGTGTTAACTCTGTCTGCTGTGCTAAATATGCTTTTGCTTCTTTGTTCACTGCTTTTAAATCTACACCTTGTTGTTTGGCAGCAAATACACAACCACAATAGCATTGGCGAAAGACATCGTATTCTTTACACATCTGAATCGAACGCTCATATCCTTTATTCTTTTTAAAATCACTTGGAAGATAATTCACACTGTAAATCTTTTGAATATCCATTCCAATTTGATTGATTAACTGGGCATTTTTCTTAGGAGAAATAGTGAGTGCACTGCCAAAATAATCATAGCCTAAATTTAGAGCCTCTTTTGCAACTAAATCTAAGCGCATTTGAAAACAAGCTGTACATCTTTTTCCGCCTTCTGGCTCATCTTGTAAATGATTTTCCTTTATAATAGCTAAAAATTCATTAGGTTTATAGTCTGCGGCAATAAAACCGACTGTTGCACCTGTCTTTTCATTAAAATCTTCCACAAATTTCTTTTGAACTAACAACCGGCGTTCATATTCACTTTTAGGATGAATATTCGAATTAGCAAAATAAATGGTAACTTCAGCATATTGCGTTAAAAACTCTAAGGTATAAGTACTACAAGGTGCACAACAGCTGTGAATCAAAATTGTTGGTCGACTATTTTCTTCTTCCCAACGTGTAATCATTTTTCGTAAAACATAGTCATAGTTGATTTTTTGATTCTTCATTTTATCTAAAAATTGATTGGCTTCAATCATATGGAGATCTCCTTACTTATTTGATAACAATTATAATTTCTACTCGATTTTTTTAATAAGTGCTTATTTGAGTTCAAAATATAACGTTCAATTTAATATAATCTTTGTTTTAGCAATAAAATCTAAAAAATAAAAAACGTTCTGTTTCATTTGAAAAAGAAAAAAATAAGAATTTTTTCACTTTCAAAAAAACTTATTTAAATAACGTTGTTTTTATCATTTTTAGTCCATAAAATGAATTAAAGCTAAAAAAGTTACTGTCCCTTGCTGCTAATTCATCTTAAACTAGGAGGTGCCTGATGTCAAAAGCATTTTTGAAACTACCTGTAATGTTTTTTACGATTCCTTTTGTTTACTTATCTTTGTTGCTTGATACATATTTTCACTCAATGTTTGGTTTTTTAGTGACGCTACTTTTTTCTCTTGGCGTAGGTTTTTATTTTAAGGCCTGTGATCAACTACCACTCTGGCTAATTGGCAATGTACTCTCAACTGTTTTTTCTATCCTTTTACAAAATCAACATCCTGAATGGCATTTTTTCTATCAACCTTTTAATCCAGCATTTTTAGTACTACTTTTGTCGGTTCTTTATTTAATTCCACAAATTATTGGGATTATCTGGGCTACTAGTTTAAAAGTTCATTTGTCAAAATAAAAAATGACCTCCTGAGATAGGAGGTCATTTTCTATCTAGTCTTCGCAATTCATTATTTTTTCTAATTGGCTGGTAGATTTCTTTTTATTTTCACGAAAGATTAAAATAATGGCAAGCAAAACAATACCCGCACCAAAAAGCGGCGTATAAGAAATAGCTAATTTTCCTGTAACTTGGGCGCCAATTGTTGAACCTATCGCAATGCCCACATTAAATGCCGCAATATTAAAGGAAGATGCTAAGGTAATATCTTGTGGCACTAATTTTTCAGCTAACTCAACAACATACAACTGCAATCCAGGTACATTCATAAAGGCGAAAAGACCCAACAGCAATGTTGCCACTAATCCTAAAATACTATTGTTTATCTCAATAGCAATAAATAAAAACAATAGAGCAGCCACTAAAAAGCCAAACATTTTGCGCAATGAATTTAATGGATCGATATTTGCTAACTGCCCGCCAATAGTATTACTAATAGCCACCCATCACGCCGTAAATGATCAAGATAACTACAACAGCGCTAGCTGAAAAACCAAAATTATTTAAAATTGGCGAAAGATACGTGTACGCAGCAAAAGTTTCACCGTAACCAAGAGCAGTTATTAAAAAGGAAACTACTAGTGGTTTGGACGTTGTGATTCGTCCAAAGCCCCTCAAATTGACTTTACCTGGAACTGGTAATTGACGTGGAATTAAGAAAATACTCGCAATTAAGCCGACTAAGCCAATTACTGCAATAAAAATAAAAGACATTTTCCAAGAAGTCTGTTGACCAATAAAAGTCCCTAAAGGTACACCCGTAACAGTTGCCACTGTCAAACCAGTAAACATGATTGCAATTGCACTGGCACGACGGGTTGGTATGACTACATCAGCTGCAATAATAGTCAACACAGACATAAAAATGCCATGCGCCAGCGCGGCTAAAATACGACCTATTAACAAAAGAACGAAGGTTGGCGCAAAGGCTGCTAATAAATTTTCACTAACAAATACTATCATAATTCCAATCATCAACCACCTCTGATTCCATTTCCTTGTTAGCACGGTTAGTAAAGGTGCTCTGATGGTCCCCCTTATTGGTGGAAAATGGAAACCCATTATTCTTTGTAGCCTGCCCCACGGCGCAATGCGTCCTAGTAATTTGAAGCGGCGGGGTATTACTGGGATTAGTCAAAAAATGCTGACACAACAATTACGCTAGCTAAAAGAAGATAACATAGTAACGCGAAAGGTCTATCAACAAGCCCCCCAAAAAGTAGAGTATTCCTTAAGTAGCTACGGAAATAGTCTTTCAGACATTTTAGATAGTTTATGTAATTGGGGAGAACAACATGTGGCTTATTTGCAAAAACAAGGACAAATAGTTTGCTTAGAAGAAACAAACTATTTGTAAGTAGCAAAAAGAGCTGATGCTAAAAAGTATTTTCTAGCATCAGCTCTTTTAATTGTATTTCGCTTATATCTACAGCTCTTTTAAATGTATTTTTTTAATGATTAATTTATCAAATAAACTAGAGGTACTGTCTTGTTCACCAATCACTTCAGCGACAATAGTTTTACCTTCGTGTTTTTTACGTAACTGATAGACGATTTTGCCACTTTCTTTTAATTCAGAGATCATATCAACTACACCACCAAAGCCGGTCTTACGCGTAATAAAGCCTAAAGCAACCATGCGTTCGTCTAAATTTTTTGCTGAAATGACAGAACCTGTAATCAAAGCTGTTCGCATTTTTCCTAAAAATTCTTCTAAACCGTCAGCTGTTTGCAAATCATCTTCTTCTATTTCTGGACGATTGTGCAATTCTTGCAGTAGATTTTCATATTGTTCTTGGGTCAACATTACCCCTGCCACTTTTTCACGATTAAAAACATAAACAGCCGTTCCCGCTTCTCGGGCCTGATTAAAAACATCCATTGGAGATTTTTTCACTTCGGTAATAGAAGTCGTCGGCACCTCTAACTTTTTCAGTTCCATTTTGCTTCCTCCTTGAAAATTTCCCACTATAGAAAAGGCAGTCAGCCCCGCTGCGCATTTAATATTTATCAATTCCATAGCAAAGTAGTTCAACGAACACATTATAGCACATCTACGCTGATATGAGCCAAGAGAATTTTTTCTAAATTTATTTCACATTAGTATATTTCCATTCAAAAAAAGCTGTAAAATCATAAAAACTTTATGATTTTACAGCTTTTCTATTTTTATTTTTTTATTTTCAAGGTCATCGCATTAATAGCAACAATTACAGTACTTAATGACATTAAAATCGCGCCAACAGCTGGACTCAAAATAATACCGATTGGGGCTAACACACCGGCAGCGAGGGGAATTGCTACAATATTGTAACCTGCCCCCCACCATAAATTTTGAATCATTTTGTTACGTGTTTGCTTCGCCAAATCTAAAAAGTGTAAAATATCTTCAGGGTTACTGTTAGTCAAAACAACATCAGCAGAATCAATTGCAACATCGGTCCCTGCACCAATGGCAATCCCTACTGTTGCACGGGCTAAAGCTGGAGCATCATTGATTCCATCGCCTACCATTGCAACTTTTTTTCCTTCTTTTGTCATTTTACTGATAATTTTTTCTTTGCCATCGGGTAATAAAGCAGCATGAAAGTTGTCAATACCCAAATAATTGGCTACTGCCGTAGCAGCTTCTTTATTGTCTCCAGTCAGCATAATCGGTTCTACGCCCCGATTTTTTAACGCTTGAATGAAGCTTTTTGCTTCTGGTTTCACTTTATCTCCCAGGGCAATAAGAGCAATTAATTTTTCATCAACAAATAAGTAGCTTATCGTATTTCCTTGGGTTAAATAAGGCGCTAACGTTTTTTTATCAACCGTTTGATTTCTTTTTGTTAACTCTTTGTCGTTTGCGATTAAAACCTGATGATTTTCAACCACACCCGATAAGCCAACACCCGTAATATTTTTTAAATCTTGCACTTTGAAAACATCAATTTTTTTTGTATCAATATATTTCATAATTCCAGTTGCAATGGGATGATTCGCATTTTTTTCTAAAGCACCAATATATTGTAAAGCTTGGTTTTCTTGCCAATCATTCGCTAATATTTCAACCCCAGTGACTGCAAAAGTACCGGCTGTTAAGGTCCCGGTTTTATCTAAAAGAATTGCATCTAAATCATGGGTGTTCTCAATTGCGTTCCGGTTTTTCAGCAGTAATCCATTTTGAGCTGCTAAAGAGGTCGAACGAGCAACTACAAGTGGAATAGCGAGTCCCAATGCATGAGGACAAGCAATGATAAATACGGTCACCATTCGATCAAGTGCCATCGGCAAGTCAGCCGCTACAAGCCAAGCGATAAATGCCAATATCCCAGCGATTAAAGCGACATAAAAAAGCCACTTCGCTACTTTATCTGACAAAGCTTCCAAATGTGATTTTTCAGCTTGAGCATCTTTTACCATTTTCATAACTTTAGCCAAGTACCCATTTTCACCAGTACCTGTTACTTTAATTTGAATGGTCCCTTCGCCATTAACAGACCCACCAATGACTTTATCACCTGTTTTACGGATTACACCGCGAGATTCTCCTGTCACAGCAGACTCATCTACAGTTGTTTCACCTTTTAAAATTTGACCATCTGTCGGCATTTTATCACCGGCACGAACAATTAGCGTATCATCTTCATGAACTTCTTGTAACGAGATTTTTTCTTCTTTTCCCGCTGCATTCACCCGTGTCACTGTATCTGGCAATAATTCTGCTAATTTTTTTAAGGCGCTGCTAGCATTTGACACAGCATTCATTTCAATCCAATGTCCTAACAGCATAATGACAATTAACGTGGCCAATTCCCAGAAGAAATCCATCACATGTTCCGTGTGTAAAAAGTGATTGGCAATAAATGCATAAAGGCTATAAATGTAGGATACTGTAATCCCCATCGCAATTAGCGTCATCATCGCCGGATTTTTCATTTGCAATTCCATCTTAGCTCCACTCAAAAACGGCTGACCACCATATACAAATAGAATTGTAGCTAAAATTAAGACGATATAATCAGAACCTGGAAAAGTAAATTGAAAAGGTAAATTAAATCCCATCATCGGAGAAAGAAGAATAATTGGAATTGCTAAAGCTAAAGAAAGCCAAAATTTTTGTTTGAAATTTCCCATATGCATAGAATGATCCATCCCACCCATATCATGATTCATATGTTTCATATCATGATGTTCATGGTTCATTTCACGATGGTCGGTATGCATATGCTTCATCTCTGACATCGTGTTGTCATGCTTTAATTGGCTATTGTCTATAGAAGCTTGATTTACTTTTTCTTTACTATGGATCTTATTAGGATGTTTTACATGTGGCATCTTTTCAGATTCATCATGATTCCTATCGTGCGACATTTTTCCATCTGCTTTTTTTAAGTCTTTCATCACTACTCCCTCTTTTCTAGTTTTAATCGATTAAGACTAAGTGAGTTTAATAATACACTGACTGAACTAAATGCCATCGCTCCTCCAGCAATAATTGGATTTAAGAATCCTAGCGCAGCAAAAGGAATACCAACCGTATTGTAAACAAACGCCCAGAATAAGTTTTGTTTAATTTTTTTTATTGTCCCTTTAGATAATTGTAACATTTGATCTAGATACATTAAATCACTATGAATCAACGTTACATCAGCAGTTTCCATAGCAATGTCTGTTCCACTCCCCATAGCAATCCCTACATCAGCTAATGCTAAAGCAGGCGCATCGTTGATGCCGTCACCTACCATGCCAACCAAAATACCTTTTGCTTGCAACTCTGCTATTTTGGCAGACTTTTCGTCTGGCATAACTTCGGCAAAAATATTCTGCTCAGCTATTCCTACTTGGGAGCCGATAAATTCAGCTGCGACTTGGTTGTCACCAGTTAGCATATATACTGTAATACCATGTTTTTGTAAAGTCGCTATTGCCGCTTTGGAAGTCGTCTTGATTTCATCTGCTACTGCTACGGCACCTAAAATTGTTGTCTCATTAGAGATTAACATGACAGTCTTGCCTTCTTTTGTCCATTGGTGCAGTTTGGAGAGATAATTTCCACTATCTTCTTTATCAGCCATAAGTTTAGGATTCCCAACAAAATAAGTTGTGCCCTTTACCTGTCCAGTAATGCCTAATCCAGGCAATGATTCAAAGTGGTTAATACTTTCCTCTTTTATCTCTCGTTTATGACCATAATCCACAATAGCAGTTGCTAAGGGGTGTTCTGAAGCTTTCTCTAAACTAACCAAAATGGCTAATAAATCCACTGTAGCTAACTGTAAATCTGTGACTGCTGGTTTTCCTTTTGTAATTGTTCCCGTTTTATCTAGGACAATCGCATTTAGTTGTGCAGCTTGTTCTAAAACTGCGCCCCCTTTAATTAAAATCCCATTTTTAGCTCCTAGTCCGGTTCCAACCATAATGGCCGTGGGCGTTGCAAGTCCCAGAGCACAAGGACACGCAATTACTAAAACAGCAACGCTATGCATTAAAGCCGCTTGCCAATCACCACTCACAAGTCCGGTCACAATTAATGTTACCACAGCAATTACTAAAACACTGGGTACAAACACTGCTGAGATTTTGTCGGCAATTTGCTGAATTGGCGCTTTTTGCCCTTGTGCTTCTTCAACCATGCGAATAATGCGAGCTAAAACTGTTTCATCGCCGACTTTTAAGGTCTTAATGACCAATTGCCCAGTATTATTAAGCGTTCCGCCAAAAACTGTACTATCGGTTGTTTTTGTTACGGGCATGCTTTCACCTGTCAACATACTTTCATCAACAGTCGTTTTACCACTAACAACAATGCCATCTACTGGAATTTGTTCGCCAGGTCGGATAATAACTTTCATACTTTCTTTAACTGCGGCAATTTCAACTTCACTTTGACTACCATCTTCATTTAAAATACGAGCTACTTTAGCTTGTAACTGCATAAGTTGTTTAATAGCGGAACTCGTTTTATTTTTCGCAGTAGTTTCTAGATATTTTCCTAATAAAATTAAAGCAATAATCATACCGCTACTTTCAAAATAAAGCTCATGGGGATTTCCACCTAAAAAGCCATTATAAAAACTTAAAAGAAACGCTGCCGTAGTCCCTAAAGAAACTAGAACATCCATATTAGGTGCCTTTGTTTTTAAAGCGTGATACGCTCCTTTGTAAAAACGCAGACCGACTCCAAATTGAATGGGTACAACTAAAATCAACTGAACGATTGGACGATGAAAAAAGTGTACCCAAGGCGTATTAAACCCAAGAAGCATTGCAATCATCGCAATCATTAATGGTGCAACTAAAACGGCACTCATCACTAAATCTCGACGCATTCTTTGGATACGTGCCAGCTTTTTGTCCGCTACTTGTTGTCGGTGCTCTTGGTCATCTAAAATTGCACCATAGCCGATATTTTCAACACTTTTGATTAGATCATCTGCTGTTGTTTCACTAAATTGGACCGTTGCTTTTTCCGTAGCTAAATTAACATTTGCATGTAACACTCCTGGTTGTGCCTTCAATTCTTTTTCAACCCGAGCTGAACAATTGGCACACGTCATGCCAGTAATGACAAAACTTGCAACTTGTTCATTATTCATTAGAGCACCTCAGTTGGATAGCCCGCCGCAGTGACTGCTGCAATAATTTTTTCATCGGTTAATTGGCTATCATCATATTTCACCACACCATTATTTTTCTTCAAATTAATTTTGACTTTTTTCACGCCCGGTAACGCCTTAATCGCACCTTCTACGCGTGCAACACAGTGTTCACAACTCATACCACTAATATTAAATGTTTGTTTCATTCTAATTGCCTCTTTTCTTAATGATTTATTTTAACTTGATGTTGACTACACTCACATTGGCCGGGAATACAATTACACGCTATATTCTCTACTGGTGTTTTAGCTGCCAACGCTGTGTTAATTGCCGCTATATCTGTGGCCGTCAACTGAGCCTCGTTGACTAGATCAGCGATTGTCATACCAATCTTTTGGGCACAAATATGAGAAAAAAGGTTTTCTGTCGCACTGCGAACAGTTGCTTTTTCAGATACGTTAGGATAATAAATGAATCTCTTTCCTTCTGATTCACTACGAATCACTTCTTTTTTACTCAAGCGACCCAAAAGTGTTTTGACAGTGGCCAATTTCCAATCCATCTTATCTCCCAAAATCGCGGCAATTTCATGAGCAGTCGCAGAATTTAATGTCCATAACACTCGCATGACTTCCCACTCTGCATCACTAATTTTCACAGGTTCTATTGTCATTTTATCGTCACCTCGTTTACAGTTGTAATCTCAACTTCTTGTTAAGTTTACAACTGTAAACGAAAATGGTCAAGAAAAAACCTCACTTTTTTCAAATGAGGTTTAGTATTAGTTTAAAAAACTAATTTAAAAGTACTTTCCATCGAATACGGTTCATCTGGCGTTAACGTGATACTTCCAAATTGTGGATAAATTTCTGTTCCAGGAACTCCTTGAGGTTCAATTGCAACGGCACCATGATTAGCCATAACTCCGTTTTTCATCTCTGTCCCCGCTTCTGCTGTACCTGTCGTGTAAATGACAACTGCCGGAGCCTGAGTTATCAGCGTTAAAGCAACCTTTCCATCTGGTGAGGTTAAAGTCAAAGCTTCCTCTGCATCATCTTCAATTAAAAACGGATCATCTAACAACGTTTCACCAATTTTATTCTCTGAAATAAAATCAAATTTCGTACCAGCGACGGCAACTTTTTCTCCTGTTGTTGTAACATCATTATTTGTTTTAGCAACAAATTTAGCGTTAATTTGTAAAAGATGTTCATCAATTGCTTCACTTGGGGTACCTGTCAAATTATAATAACCATGATTCGTTGGGTTAAACAGAGTTGCTTTATCAGTTGTCGCTTCAAATTTAAAGCTATATTGGTTATCATCTGATAAAGTATAGGTGACTTTTGCTACCACATTGCCGGGAAATCCATGGTTACCATCTTCATCTTCTAAGGTGAAAACTACACCAGCTTTATTTCCCAAACTAAAGGTTTGGGCTTGCCAGTCACGCAAATCAAATCCTTCAAAACCACCATGTAGTGTATTTCCTTTTTGATTTGCTTCTGTTTCATAAATAGTTCCTTCTAATTCAAAACGAGCTCCTGCTATACGACCAGCTACTGGACCAATTGCAGCATTATAATAACTATTTTCTTTGTAGTCTGCGATTGTTTTACAACCAACTAATACATCTCGTAAAGTATCATCAACGGGCACTACTAAAGAAATCGAACGCGCCCCAAAAGGATGTAATCCTAAAACTACCCCATTTTCATTTTTCACTTCATAATATGTTCCCAGTTCCTTACTCTCTAACTTTTCAACTGTTGCCATTTTCATCGCTCCTTATGTCGCTTCATTTAACTAAAAAAGCCTTTTCAATTTATCTTTAGTATAGCGATGACAACTAAGAACGTCAATTTATTTAGTAACATTTAGTAAATTTATTTTAATTAAAATTTTAAATGGATTATCCATTATTTCTCTTTTAAAAAACTTGCTTTGATCTTTTATTCTTTATTATCCAGTGCTTCCTAATTTTCATTAGCTAAAAAAAAAACGTATCTTCAACAGAAGATACGTTTAAAACTGGGGTAGCTGGATTCGAACCAACGCATGAGGGAGTCAAAGTCCCTTGCCTTACCGCTTGGCTATACCCCAATGGTGGAGGAGAGTGGATTCGAACCACTGAACCCTAAGGAACGGATTTACAGTCCGTCGCGTTTAGCCACTTCGCTACTCCTCCGAAAGGTTTTAATCAACCTGACTTAGTTATAATACAAAAGATAACTAAAAATTGCAAGTGGTAATTTCAATTTTTTTTACAGAAATTTTAGTCATGCAAATTATGTTGCAATAATACGGCTTCTACCGCTAAATCTAAGGATTTATAAGCGCCTAAATCATCTTCACCTAAGAAAGCTTCGTAGTTTTTTTCACCCATTGTCAAGATTTCACCAATAACTTTTTTGCCAATTGATAGTTGGTTAACAATGTAATTTTTACCTTTAATATCTTTTTTCACTTCTTCTACTTTAACTTCAATATCTTTTTTCTTTGTCATGCTTCTCACCTCGCTAAAGTATTTTAGCACATTCTTATCTTGTTTGGTATAAAAAGGAAATGAAAAACCCAAACAAGGGAGACTTACTTGGTCTTTTTAGTTTTATTACACTAAATAAGAACAGTACGTATCTTTTGTTTGGGTGAACTTCCATCAAAGTCTTATGCGTTAGTAGCGTTCGTTAAAACAGCCGCAGTCACGAAATAGCCAGCTGTTGTTAGCACCTCTTTAACTTTTTCAACATTACGAGACTGCACTTGTATCTCAATTATTGTTGCCAATTCCATTCGATTAACGACAATAGTTAAAATACTAAAATCGTGTTCGGCTAACAGCTTGGTAATTTCTGCTAAAATCCCTACATGATCATCGGTGATTTGTAAGCTAACTCGTGTGCCACCATCATTGTAGCCAGTAATTTTCAAAAAAGCCGCAAAAATATCATTGTTGGTAATAATTCCTTTAACAGACTCGCCTTGTACTACGGGCAGTACAGCGATCTTATTTTCTCGCATTTTATAAATAGCGTCTTCTAACAATGCATCTGGTTCAATCGTTAAAACATTTTTTTCCATAACGTCACCAACAGTTGTCTTATTTAATAAGTAATTGGCTTCATAAACACTCAAACTGGTAGCTTTAGAAGGCATCGCTTCTTGTATAATCCCTTCTGTAATTAGACCAACTAATTTTTCCTGTTGCAAAACTGGTAAACGATGAATATCATGTTGTTTCATTAAATCAATAGCATCAAAAATTGGTGTATCTGGTGCCACTACCACTAAATTTTTTGTCATAAAATCACGAACACTCATCTTTTAACCCCCTAAATAAGCTTTTTTCACTTCATCGCTGGCCAACAATTCTTCACCAGTCCCTTTTAATACGACACTACCGGTTTCCAAAACATATCCGCGGTTTGCAATCGATAATGCCATTTTAGCATTTTGTTCTATGAGCAAAATCGTGGTTCCTTGTTGATTAATTTCTTCAATGATACTGAATATCTCCTTAATAAAAATCGGTGCTAGTCCCATTGAAGGTTCGTCTAACAAGAGTAGTTCAGGTTTTGACATTAATGCGCGCCCCATCGCCAGCATTTGTTGTTCACCACCAGAAAGTGTCGCTGCGTCTTGATTTCTCCGTTCTTTTAAAACAGGGAATTTTTTAAAAACTTGTTCGTAATCTTTTTTTACTTCGCCGTCTTTACGTAAAAAAGCGCCCATCTCCAAGTTTTCCTGTACGGTTAACCCGCTAAAAACATGACGTCCTTCTGGCACTTGAGATAATCCAGCTGTGACAATTTTTTGTGGCGGTGTTTTGGTAATATTTTGCCCTTTAAACGCAATTTCCCCTTGGCTCGGGCGCAATAAGCCAGAAATCGTCCGCAAGATTGTTGTTTTCCCTGCTCCATTGGCGCCAATTAAAGAAACAATCTCCCCTTTGTTAACGTTAAATGACACATCATGAACAGCTTCAATAACGCCGTAATGCACTGTCAAATTTTTAATTTCTAGCATTACATATCCCCTCCCAAGTACGCTTTAATAACACGGGGATCCGCTTTAATTTTTTCCGGCTCTCCTTCTGCAATAATACGTCCATATTCCAGAACATAAATTCGCTGACATACATCCATCACCAAACTCATATCGTGTTCAATTAGCAGAATAGTTAACTGAAAGTCTTTTTGAATTTTACGAATTAATTCTGTTAGTTCGGCTGTCTCTTGCGGATTCATTCCCGCTGCTGGTTCATCTAAAAATAAAATTTTAGGTTCTGTCGCTAAGGCTCGAACAATCTCTAATCGTCGCTGTTCTCCATAAGGCAAGTTTTTAGCTAAAGTCGTTAATTTATTTTCCAATCCAAAAATCGCTAATAATTCTACTGCTTTTTGTTTTAAGTCAGTTTCATTACGGTAAAATTTTGGTAAACGTAAAATGCTCGTGAAAAAACCTTCTTGATGCTTGGCATTCATCGCAATTAAAACATTCTCTATAACGCTCAAATCTTTAAATAAACGGATATTTTGGAAAGTACGAGATAAACCCATTTTTGCAATATGGTAAGGCTTTAGGCCATTTAATCGTTCGGCTTGTCCACTGGGAGAAAAGATAACATCCCCTGTACTAGGTTCATACACACCGGTCAAAAGATTAAATAGTGTCGTTTTTCCCGCACCATTAGGACCTATTAAACCAACTAATTCATTTTTATCCAATGCCATATTCACATGGGAAACAGCAGCCAAGCCACCAAAATTTTTGGTTAAATTTTTAACTGTTAATAGAGGCATCTGCATCGTCTCCCTTTGTAAATTTTTGCCAAATTTTCTTAACAGAAAATTCCCAAGTTCCTAATAAGCCACTTGGTTTAAAAATCATAATAATAATCAGCGCCAAGGCATAGACGATCATACGAACATATCCAAAATCTTGCAAGAACATATTTAAAACGCCTAAAACAATCGCGGAAACAACAGCACCTGTAGTAGAGCCCATGCCCCCAAAAACAACAATAATTAAAATATCAATGGATTTCATAAAGCCATAGTCTTTTGGAAAAACCGATTGTTGGTAACCGGCAAATAAAGTACCTGCAATACTGGCTGTTATTGCACCCAAAACAAACGCAATTACTTTATATTTTGTCGTATTAACACCCATTGCTTCAGCTGCTATTTCGTCTTCTCGCACAGCTAGCGTTGCCCGCCCTGGTCCACTGTGGATAAAGTTTGCCACAATTAGGATGGTCAAAACGGCAAATACATAAACTGTTTCCCACGTAGTAAATTGTAAAATACCAAAAATCCCCGTTGGTCCATTGGTTATATCGCGCATATTGACAATTAGAATACGGATGATTTCTGAAATTCCTAGCGTTGCAATGGCTAAATAATCGCCTTTTAATCTTAAAGTTGGCACACCCACTACTAATGCTACAATACCTGAGATGACCATTCCTAATAATAAACCAGAGAAAAAGCCACCATATGTTGGATTATTAATTGACATAATGGCACCAGAATAAGCTCCAATCGCCATAAATCCGGCATGCCCCAAAGAAAATTGACCCGAAAAGCCAATAATTAAGTTTAACCCAACAGCCAAAATAATATTAATTCCAATATTAACAATAATACGGTCGGTAAACAAAGTAACGACGCCTGTGTTATACAAGACTAACAAAACTCCATAGACTAACACCGCTATTCCTAACCAGGTTAAATTGTATTTCAAATTTTTTTTCATCCTGGTCACCTACACTTTCTCTTTAATATTTTTACCTAAAATTCCTGCTGGCCGAATTAATAAAATCAAAATCAAAACTAAATATACAATGGCATCTTTAAAATCAGAAAAACCTAATGCTGTTGCAATTGTTTCAATCAAGCCGATGACAAAACCTCCTAATGCCGCTCCTGGGATAATCCCAATACCACCTAAAACGGCCGCAACAAACGATTTTAATCCTGGCGTTACGCCCATCATTGGATCAATTGAATTGTAATAAAGCCCTATTAACATTCCGCCGGCAGCAGCTAAAGCAGAACCTAGCGCAAAAGTAAAAGAAATCGTTCTATTGACATTAATCCCCATTAATTGGGCAGCATCTGGATCAACACTAACAGCTCGCATTGCTTTTCCCATTTTTGTTTTCTTTACAATTAGTTGTAATAAAATCATTAAAATAACCGAAACTGCTAAAATTAATAGCTGTATATTGCTAACTTTAATAAAACCAAAGCTGTATGTTGTTCGTTTAATTACTTGGGGAAAAGCACGCACATCAGGACTAAAGAAAAATATCATCACGTTTTGTAATAAATACGATACACCAATGGCTGTAATCAAGGCCGCAATGCGTGTTGATTTTCGTAAAGGACGATATGCCAAAAACTCAATTACCACACCCAATGCTGCACTGGCCACCATTGAAATTAAAAGTGCCGGAAAAAAACCAAGCCCCCCAGAGTTAATTAAAAAATATCCGATAAAACTACCAATCATATAGACTTCGCCGTGAGCAAAGTTAATTAGCTTAATAATTCCATAAACCATGGTATAGCCCAAGGCCAATAAAGCATAAATGCTGCCTAAGAATAGACCATTTAATAATTGTTGAACTACCGTTTCCATCTCATCACATCCATTTATCTTTTAAAAAAAGGCTGAGATAAAAGTCTCTATAGTAATCTATCAACACTGTTACTCCGTTCAGCTAAAGCTGCTTGTTTTCAACAAGTAAACCGAGAACAAATGTCTGATATTTTACTACAGCTGTCTTTATCCAACCTTTCAAAATTCTTATTTACGGATTTACTGTTTCCGCTGAAGTTTCTTTACCTTCTGTTAAGCCAAGAACCACTGCTGATTTTTCAGGATTGTGCTCTTTATCAATCGTCATTTTACCTGTCACACCTTTAAAGTCTTTCAAATTCTCCAAACCTTTTTTAATAGCACTTGAATCAGCAGATCCTTCATCTTCAATAGCTTTTTTCACCATATAAACTGCATCATAAGCCAAAGCATTAAAAGATGATGGTTCTTTATCATACTTTTCCTTAAAAGCCTTAATAAACGGTTCAACCTTATCTGTTGCAGGTGCTTTCGTTGAGAAGTGTCCGGTATAAAAGACATTTGAAACATTACCCGCACCAGCTGTCTCTACTAACTTTGCGTCACCAAATCCATCTGCTCCGACAATTGGTGTTTCAATGCCCATTTCACGTGCCTGTTTAATAATTAAACCAGCTTCTGTATAATATCCCGGAATGTATAACACATTGAAATCTTTGTCTTTAATTTTCGTTAAGACTGCTTGGAAATCTTTGTCACCTTCTGTAAAGTTTTCTTCAGCAACAATTTTGCCTTTGTATTCATCTTTAAAGGCTTTTGTTAAGCCAATTCCATAATCGCTCGAATTATCGCCTAAGATAATAGCCTTGTCTGCCTTTAAGTTTTCATGGGCATATTTAGCTAAAATTTTACCTTGGAAACTATCTTGAAAACACGAACGAAATGCGTATGCTTGTACGTTATTACCTTGTTTTGTAATTGCATCATCTGTTCCAGATGGCGTAACTAAAGGGACCTGCGCTTTGGTGGCATTTGGTAAAGCAGATTTCACCGCGCCAGATGTTGCCGGTCCAATTAATGCCACCACTTTACTATTTGTGGTTAAATTAGTTGCCACTGTTCCTGCTTCATTATTATCTGATTTATTATCTTTTGAAACCAAATCAATTTTTTTGCCATCAATCCCACCAGCAGCATTGATTTGTTCCACTGCCAATTCAATCCCCTCTTTTTCAGCATTCCCATATGCTGCCACGGCACCGGATAATTCCATATTCATACCAATCTTGATTGTATCGCCTTCTTGCTGATTTCCTCCAGCAGAACCTTCTGTGGCTCCGCCTCCTTTTGGTGCTGCGCTACATGCAGACAACAATACTAGTCCCGTAAATAAAAATGCAAATTTCTTTTTCATAGTATTCCTCCTTTTATTTTCTCCAACAAAGTTTTTCATTGTACTACCAGCTACCTTTATCAAGGTTCATTAGTTCTACAATTTGATTTTTTTAGATATATTTTCCTTTTTTAAACCGTTGACCACTTCATAATATAATTATGACATCGCGCTGGCGATGGATATGCTATAAAATATACTGAAAATTCAGAATAAAGTCAACGAATTTTCAGAATATTTCATCAATTTATTTAAAATTATTTTATGTAAGCCCTTTATTCTTTTGTATGTTTAAAAATGATGATTTGATAGTCTTCAAGCCTTTCATTTTTTTTATCACAGAATAAATATCAAATTTTTTTATTATCTTACTCTAATAATATTATCATTTAATTTCATTTAAGCCAAATATTATTCCAACTAACTTATGACTTGTAGCATTAAGATTTATAAAAAACCAACCAACATTTATTCTACGAATATAAAAAATGAAAGTAGGATAAACTAACAGGAAAGGGTAAGTTTTGTAATTAAAAAGAAGGAACCAATCTGCTAATGGTTGTCATACCTGAAACGCACTATTTTAAGTACAATTTTTCTAACATGAGCTGTTTTACAAGTAACTTTAGCTCTATTAAAAATTAATTCTAATATTTCATTTAAGCGAAATAGGATAGTTCACTTTAGTTTAGTGTCTCGCTATCACACTAAAAAACGCTAAGAGGATATTTACCTCTTAGCGTTTTTTATGCTGTTGCTGAAAATACGTTTGTTCGTCATCGGGCTTATGAGGATTACGCCGTAGTGAAAAAGTTTCCGGTACATAATCTAACCCACCTTTTACAAAAGGATGGCACCGTAGTATTCTAGCTGTTCCCATAATCCCCCCCTTTAAGGCACCGTGTTTTTCTACTGCTTGAATCATATATGAAGAACAGGTAGGATAATAACGGCAACTGGGAGGAAATAAAGGCGAGATAAAACGTTGATAGCCTCGAACTAGCCCAATCATTATCTTTTTCATCTAAATTGTCCTTTCTACAAACAATTAGCACTGGCAAAAGCATACGTCAATTTTTTTACGGTTACAAGTAAAAAAGTCCAAGTCATTTGCACTTGAACTTTTAATCATTTCTATCCTAAAATAGTTACTTTTACTTGGCGTCTTCCCCAAGCTTCACATTGACCTGCTGTAGAAAAATGAACATCGATAATGTTACCTTGAATAGCAGAACCAGTATCGACAGCATAAGCTTCGCCATAACCTTCCACATATAATCGCGTTCCTAATGGAATCACACTTGGATCGACAGCTACCGCCATTGGATTTACTAATAAATTTTGGCCAGTTGCTGTAACAGAACCGCCCCCCAGCGCATCTGCGGGATCGGAGCTATAAGCAGTAGCTTCCATCATCATTGTTTGACCACTTGGTTGATTTTCACTTGCTTGCTGCTCTTGTTTTTCTTGTTGAGCGACCTTTTCTGCTGCCGCTTTTTCAGCAGCTTCTTTTGCGGCTTTTTCTTTAGCAGCTTTTTCAGCAGCAATTTTTCGAGCCTTTTCTGCCGCTGCTTTTTTAGCAGCTTCTTTTGCCTTAATATCATTTTTGACTAAATCTACAGCCTTGTTATTTGTTGTTTGAACTAATAAAGAACTAGACAGATTTGTTACTTCATCCTTTGAAACAAGTTCTGTCTGGATCGCTGGTTGGCTAGTCGTTTCATTTTCTGCAGCATAAACAGGTAACATACTACCTACAGCAATTACAATCGTTGCACTCAAAATTGGTAATAATCGGGTTTGCATTAATCGACACTCCTCAAAATTATAAAAATTGTAATAATCCTATTTGGGTCACCACAATTAAATTGAATTTTTCCACGAGAAGTATCATAGCATCTCTTTTTAGCTGGTAGGTTACAAGAGAGTTAAACCTCTTTGACAAGAAAAAAGAAACTTGATTGTTTTCTGTTACAAACGAAACATTTGTCTTATAAGACCCGATTAACTATTCTCAGAGCTGTTATTATGCTATTTTTAATTATTACAAAAAGTACTTTTCAATTACAAAAGTATTTAAGACAATATTTTAGATCTTATTTAGCACGTAAAAATTGAGCAAAATTTGGGAATCAATACTAAAAATCACGATTTATTACACTAATTTTACAAAAAAGACAAAAAATAAAGCGATATCAGCAAAAAAATCCCCCACTCCTATATTTCTATTGCTATTTTTTATCTAGACAGTTGCCATGCATCCCCTAAAATTTATATCAAAAAAACCGACCTATTTAGGTCGGCTAACTTTCCTATTTCATAAAATCTAAAATATGGGTCCAGAGTCCTGGATAAAAAACTTTTAATGGCATTCCTTCGCCAATTCCCCCATAACCAATCATCGTTCCAATAATAAACATAATCATAGCTAATAAAAGGACAAAGAGAATTTTCACTAAAGTCGTAATGATATAACGATTTAATTTCATCCAGTTACACCTCTATCTTCTAAGCAATTGTAGCAGCATTTTTGTTAGCAGTTTTGTGTTCAATCTCTACGCGCTCCACATTGCCTCCAAGGGCTTGTAATTTCTTGTGGAAGTTATAATAACCACGGTCTAAATATTTTAAATTACGTACGCGGGTAATACCATTTGAACGCAATCCAACTAAAATTAAAGCCGCTGCAGCGCGTAAGTCCGTTGCATAAACTAATGCGCCTTGCATTTCATGCCCGCCTTCAATGACAGCAACATTGCCATCAATTTTCACATGAGCATTCATTCGACGCATTTCTTCCAAATGTTGGAACCGATTTTCAAATACAGTTTCTGTTACGATACTTGTGCCGGGGGCTACCATTTGGATTGCAGTCATTTGAGCTTGCATATCTGTTGGGAAACCTGGATGAGGCATCGTTTTCACATCAGTTGGTTTCAATACTTTAGGACCGATAACGCGAACGCCTTCTTCTTCTTCGATAATTGTTGCACCCATTTCACTCAATTTGGAAATTAAAGGGCGATTATGTTCTGAAATAGCATCTTGAATTAAAATATTACCTTCAGTCATTGCTGCCGCCACCATGAATGTCCCCGCTTCGATTCTATCTTGCACAATGGAGTGGTTGACTGCATGTAAGTGAGCAACGCCTTCAATTCGCATTGTTTCAGTACCTGCACCAAAAATTTGAGCACCCATTTTATTTAGTACATTAGCCAAATCTACAATTTCAGGTTCCCGGGCAACGTTTTCGATGATTGTTGTTCCTTTTGCTTTAACAGCAGCCATCATAATGTTTTGCGTAGCGCCAACGCTTGGGAAGTCCAAATAAATTGTGTTGCCGTGTAGTTCATCGGCGATTGCTTCAATATACCCATCTTTTTGATTAATTTTAGCTCCTAGAGCTTGAAAGCCTTTTAGATGTAAGTCAATTGGTCGCTTGCCAATAGCACAACCACCAGGCATAGCAACTTTAGCATGCCCATTACGTGCCAATAACGGTCCCATTACAACAATAGATGCCCGCATCTGACTAACTAATTCATAAGGTGCTTCAATTTCTAATTGACGAGAAGCATTGATTATCACTTCGTTTGCAGCTTCATTAAAATCGACATCCACATTCAAGTGGCGAATAACTTCATTCATTGTTAGAACATCGGATAAAATTGGCACATTACGTAAAGTCGTTGTCCCTTCTTCTGCTAATAAACTTGCAGCTAAAATGGGCAAAACGGCATTTTTTGCGCCTTCAATTTTGACAGTACCTTTCAATTGATTACCACTTTGAACGATAATCTCTTCCATAAAATTCCCTCCAGAAAATAGCCTGAATGCTTATGCACTCAAAATCTGTTTTATTATACCATAACTTTTTCATAAAGTACGTTTTTTGTATTTGTTAGACAATTGAAAGAAAAATATTCTTCAATAAATTCAGGATTTCTAAAAAAAAGCTGCTTGTCAGATAGCCCAAGCTAATGGCGAACATCAAAATCACAATCCTGATTTGCGCTGTCTGAAACGATTTGAACAAAGTATCTAATCGCAAAGCACGCAATCCCCAAAAGGCTAAATAAACAAATGCAAAGTGACTGATTATCCGTACTATTGCATCAACACTATATACTTGCATCTAGTTTACCTCCTGAGTAAAAAATTCAACACTCCTATAATATCACAAATAGACACTTAAAAAAACAAAAATATTCCATAAATCTTTAAAGCGTTTTTTAAAAGTCTCTTTTATAATTTTAGCTTATTTTATTATTCCTGCAAACTAAAAAGGTCGAAGGTCGCCAACTATCCTACTTGGTCACGCTTCGTATTTGAAACTATGTAAAAAAGACTGTGATAAATTTTTATCACAGTCTTTTTACTGATAAATGCCATTACTGTCATCACGTATCCATCAATGAAGCATAATCTTTTTTCTGAGTTACATCCTATTATTGATGTTTGGAAACATTGATCCGATTAATAGCGCGATGAAGAGCAACAGTCGCCCGACGCAGAGAATCGACATCTTCTTTTTCCCTTGCTTCTGCAATCATTCGTTCTGCTCGTTGTTTTGCTCGTTCAGCCCGAGAAACATCAATATCCCGTTCTCGTTCAGCACTGTCAGCAATAATAGAAACAACGTTGTCTCGAACTTCCATAATACCGCCATTAACCGCAATCCAGTCAACATGGGTGTCTGAGTCAGTTCGTTTTACCCGAACTTCATCAATAGCTAAGGGGGTAATTATCGGTGCATGTTTTGGTAAGATACCAATTTCGCCAGCCGTTGTATTGGCTACAACAATTTTAGCGTGGTGATCATAGACTAAACCATTAGGTGTTACCACATTTACAGTTAAGTATTCCATGGTGCACCCCTTTCTAGTAGCCTAATTTTTTCGCTTTTTCCACTGCTTCTTCAATTGTACCGACATTACGGAAGGCTTCTTCTGGTAATTCATCGTGCTTCCCATCTAAAATTTCTTTGAAGCCTTTAATTGTTTCGGCAACGGGTACATATGAACCAGGCTGACCGGTAAATTGTTCAGCAACGTGGAAATTTTGCGATAAGAAAAATTGAATTCGGCGCGCTCTAGCAACTAAAACTTTTTCTTCATCTGATAATTCATCCATCCCTAAGATGGCAATAATATCTTGTAATTCACGGTAACGTTGTAAGACATGTTGGACTTCACTGGCTACTCCATAGTGAAGTTCACCAACAATTTCTGGTGCTAAAGCACTAGAAGATGACGCAAGAGGATCCACCGCTGGGTAAATTCCTTGTTCTGTTAATTTACGCTCCAAGTTAGTTGTTGCATCTAAGTGAGCAAATGCTGTTGCTGGTGCGGGGTCAGTATAGTCATCGGCTGGTACATAAATTGCTTGGATAGACGTGATAGAGCCCTTTTTCGTTGAAGTAATCCGCTCTTGCAATTGGCCCATTTCAGTTGCTAGTGTTGGTTGATAACCAACGGCAGAAGGCATACGACCCAATAAAGCCGATACTTCTGAACCAGCTTGGGTAAACCGGAAAATATTATCGATAAATAGCAATACATCTTGACCTTCTACATCACGGAAGTATTCCGCAATCGTTAAACCAGTCAATGCCACCCGCATCCGAGCACCAGGTGGCTCATTCATTTGACCAAAAACCATGGCAGTTTTTTCAATAACGCCAGACTCTTTCATTTCATAATACAAGTCATTACCTTCACGGGTTCGTTCCCCAACACCGGTAAAAACAGAAATACCACCATGTTCTTGCGCGATATTATGAATTAATTCTTGAATTAAAACGGTTTTACCAACACCGGCACCACCAAATAATCCAACCTTACCACCTTTTAGGTAAGGAGCTAATAAGTCGATAACTTTAATCCCAGTTTCTAGAATTTCTGTACTAGTACTCAATTCGTCAAAATCAGGTGCTTTTTTATGAATACCACTACGATTCGCATCAGCTGGGAAAGGTTCTTCCAAGTCTATTGTATCGCCCAAAACGTTAAATACACGACCTAACGTGTCTTTGCCCACTGGTACAGAGATTGAGCTGCCAGTATCGACAACTTCCATCCCACGTTGTAAGCCATCGGTAGACTCCATAGCGATAGTTCGAATGACGCCGTCTCCTAGTTCCAAAGCAGCTTCTAATACTATTTTGGTTTTTTGTTCATCGTTTTTATAAACAACCAAAGCATTGTTAATGTCTGGTAATGATTGATCTAAAGAGAATTCCACGTCAACAACGGGACCGATTACTTGAACAATCTTGCCTGAACTCATCTGTTTTCCTCCATTCATTCACAAAATCATTAATCGAGTGCCGAAGCTCCCGCAACAATTTCGGTAATTTCTTGGGTAATTGCCCCTTGACGTGCACGATTATAAGAAATCGTCAAATCAGCGATAATATTCTTCGCATTGTCTGTTGCTGTCTTCATTGCTGTCATCCCAGCCGCATGTTCTGCGGTTTTCGCATCAACAATCGCACCATAAATCAGGCTTTCAGCATATTGTGGTAACAAGTGATCTAAAATTTCTTCTTTAGAAGGTTCAAACAAATATTCTTGTTCATAACTTTCTGCTTCTTCTGGATCCAAGTCTACAATTGGCAACATCTTTTCAACGCGAAACTGACTCGTTAAAGAGTTAATATGATGATTGTAGCACACATATAACTCATCAAAGACTTCATTTTGATACATTGTTGTAGCCATAGTGACGATTTTACGGACTTCTTCAAAACCCGGTTGATCAGATAAATTGCGCAATTCATACGCTAAATTAATTCCTCGTGCTTTAAAGAAATCAGCGCCCGTAGCCCCAATAGCAATCATCACGTATTCGTCAGCTGACTGATGATCTTCTTTTAACATTGACATCATTTGTTTTAAAATTGAACTATTATAACCGCCGACTAAGCCGCCATCAGAGGTAATCACGATGTAACCAGTTTTCTTTACTGGACGACTAATCAGCATGCTATTGTAATTCACCCCATCTTGTGGGCCGGCAGAATAAATATCATTTAACTGTTGGGCAGTCAAATGCGTTACTACTTCCCGAACTTTTGAGGCATAAATTTGAAACTGTTTTGAGTGAGCTTCAGACTTGGTCAATTTCGCAGCTGACACCATTTGCATGGCATTAGTGATTTGACTGGTTTTCTTCGTTGAAGCAATCCGTTGCTTAATCTCGTTTAAGGAAGCTCCCATTTATCTCACCTCTTTTAAGAACGTTCGTTTTCGATTGAAGCGACAGTTTCTTTGGCTGAGCTACTGCTACTATTGCCAGCAGCCATAAAGATATCTTTTGCTTCTTTAATTGCTGCATCCAACTCTTCTTCAGCAGGTAAATCTTTAGTAGTACGAATAGTTTCAAAAATATTGGCATGATTTGCATCAATATATTCAAATAAGTTTTCTTCAAAATCCAACACACGATTAACCGGAATACTATCAATAAATCCGTGTGTTAGGGCGTATAAGATAATAACTTGTTTTTCAACTGCTAATGGTGCATGCAATTTTTGTTTTAAAATTTCTACTGTGCGGCGACCACGATTTAATTTTGCTTGGGTAGCTTGATCCAAATCAGAACCAAACTGCGTAAATGCTTCTAGTTCGCGATAACTAGCTAAGTCCAAACGTAGCGTTCCAGCAACTTTTTTCATTGCCTTAATTTGAGCTGAACCCCCAACCCGTGAGACAGATAAGCCCGCATCAATAGCAGGACGGACACCAGAATAGAACAAATCATTTTCTAAGAAAATTTGTCCGTCAGTGATTGAAATCACATTTGTTGGAATATAAGCAGAAATATCTCCGGCTTGTGTTTCAACAAAAGGTAGCGCAGTCATGGAGCCGCCACCTAATTCATCAGACAACTTCGCAGCTCGTTCTAATAGACGAGAATGCAAATAGAAAACATCCCCTGGATATGCTTCACGACCTGGTGGACGACGTAATAGTAAAGAGAGTTCACGATAAGCAACGGCTTGTTTTGATAAATCATCAAAAACGATTAATACATGTTTACCGTTATACATAAATTCTTCACCCATAGCCGTACCAGCATATGGTGCGATGTAGAGTAATGGCGCTGGCTGTGAGGCCCCAGCAGAAACAACAATCGTATAATCTAAAGCGCCATATTTACGTAATGTTTCCACTTGCGCACGAACCGTTGAATCTTTTTGGCCAATGGCCACATAAATACAAATCATATCTTGACCTTTTTGGTTAATAATTGTATCAATGGCAATGGATGTTTTACCGGTCTTTCTATCCCCAATAACAAGTTCCCGTTGACCGCGACCAATTGGTACTAATGCATCAATAGCTTTTAATCCGGTTTGCATTGGTTCAGAAACTGATTGTCGTTGCATAACACCAGGTGCCAAAGTTTCTACCGGACGCGTTTTATTGGTATCAATTGCACCTAAACCATCAATAGGTTGACCCAATGGATTGACAACCCGACCAACTAAAGCATCTCCAACTGGTACTTCCATAATTTTCCCAGTACGTTTCACTTTATCGCCTTCACGAATAGTCTCGAAGTCCCCTAAGATGATAATCCCGACATCGTTTGTTTCTAAGTTTTGTGCCATCCCAAATGAACCATTGGAAAATTCTAGCAATTCACCACTCATGGCATTTTCCAAACCGTGGGCCCGGGCAATCCCATCCCCTACGTAAGTTACAGTCCCAATTTCTTCGACTGCTAGTTCACTCTGGTAGTTCTTAATTTGTTCTTTAATCAGAGCACTAATTTCTTCTGCTTTGATGGCCATTTGTTTCACCTCTTTAATTAAACTTATCTACCAATCATCGCTCGTAGTTGTTCTAATCGGCTTTTCACACTGCCGTCAATTACTTGATGGTTGGCTTCCACCACGACCCCGCCTAAAATATTGGGATCAACTTTTTCAACCAAATTTGCTTTTTTATAGCCCAATAAGCTGGCAATTTTTTCTTCTAATTGTCCTTTTTGCTCATCAGACAAAGTCACGGCGGTTGTTACCGTACCCAATACTAAACTTTGGGCTTCATCATAACGGCGTTCATATTCATCGATGATTAACACTAAATCATCCATGCGATTGTAACGGAAAACAACTTCTAAAAAGTTTTTGGTAATTCCGTCAAATTCGGAAACGATTTTGTCCATTAAAGCGCGTTTTGCATTTAAGTTCAAACGAACATCACTCAACATATTACCAAGATCTGGAATTGCTTTGTAAATATTTTTTAAACTAAGCAAATCATGGTAGACAGCTTCGGTAACCTGTTCTTCTGCCGCCAGCTCAAACAACGCTTTACCGTAGCGTTTGCCTACCGTATATTTATCGAGTTTCATGGTTGCCCAATCCTTCAATGTAATGATTAATCAATGCTTCATGGGCTTCTGGCGATAGCTCTTTGTTCAAGATTTTTTCGGCAATTTGTAAAGAAAGTTCGGCCACATCGTCTTTAACACTTGTCATAGCGGCTTCTCTTTCCATTGAAATATCACTTTTTGCCTTCTCTTTCAAACGAGACACTTCTTCTTTGGTTTCATTTAAAATATTTTGACGGCTGAGCTCGCCGCTGTCTTTAGCATTTTTGATGATTTCAGCTGCTTCGCTTTTAGAGGACATCAATTGAGTTTGACGTTCTTGTTCAAGCTTAGCTGCTTTTGTCCGGGATTGTTCAGCGGAATCTAAATCGTTAGCAATTTTATCTTCCCGTTTTTTCATCATGTCTGAAATTGCACCCCAAGCAAAGTGCTTTAAAAGTGCAACTAACAATAAGAAAGAACCAGATACAACAACGATACTGCTGATAGTTGTATTCCCGACCTCTGCTAATACAATATTTAGCATAAGCGTAAGCTCCTTTTCTACTATTTAAGGTTGCCATATCATGGCAAAAAAGCAAAAACAGTTTGCGCCCGTTTCTGCTTTTTCAGTGGTTTTAGCTCATGAAGACAAGTAATAAAGCAATAACCACACCTAGGATAGGCACAGCTTCAACTAATGCGACCCCGATGAACATTGTAGAACGTAATTGACCAGACATTTCTGGTTGGCGTGCCATTGATTCGATAGTTTGTGAGATAACTTTCCCGTTACCATAACCAGCTCCGATAGCTGCCCCGACGATTGCGATACCTGCTGCGATAAAGTTCATAATTTTTTTTCCTCCTAAATTATAAAGTTGAGACGACCGGATAAATGTCTTTTACACTTTGTCGTCAAACCAGATGATAAATATTCTTTAAATCTACTCTTCTGTTTCTAATTTGTGTCCCATAAATACCATGGATAAGGTAACAAATACGTACGCTTGAATAGCTCCAATAAATAAAGAGAAGCCAATCCAAATCATCTCTAGCGGAATCACCACAGGAAGTGTCAACCAACCAACATTGTTTAACATGTCAACAATCAAGCCAAGTAAGACTTCACCGGCGAAAATATTCCCGTAAAGACGTAACCCAAGGGTAATGATGTTGGTAAATTCTTCGATGATTTTAATTGGTAACAAAAAGGCCACGGGTTGTAAAAATGATACTTTAAAGTAACCTTTCAAACCAAATTTTTGTACGCCGAAGAAATGAGTCATCGCAATCATCATCAATGCCAATGTTAATGTCACAAAGGGATCCGCGGTTGGACTTTTCCAAAAAGTTGTTTCACCGACAACGATTTTCGTCACAAGGCCAATCTCGTTGGCGACAAAAACAAATAGAAACAAGGCAAAGGATAATAAATGGAAGTTGTTCACTTCATTACTTGGGAGATTGTCTCCTAAGATACCGCGAACGAAATCAATTACCCACTCAATAAAGTTTTGTTTGCCTTTGGGTTTTAACTGTAAATTCCGCGTGCAAACATAAACTAGTGTAAAGACAATAACACACGTGATAAGTGTCATTAAAAGGATGGTGCCATCAAACCAGATGGGACCAATATTGAAAACGAGTGGTTTTTCTTTCAATATTTCTCACCTCTTTTCATACGTATGCTCCAACTAAAAAAAGCTGGTAAATAAGTGCTGTCAATGCTTTTGGCATGATAACCAATGCGTATCATACCACCACGGATAGAAAATTTCAAAAGATTTTCTGCAAGATTTGACAGTTTTGGCAAAATGACTAATAGAAATGTGTAATACCTATAATCAGCAAAACAAATCATTAGTAAAAAAAGTGAAATTTATCTACCGTCTGAGTAAATGCTATCAAAAAGACTTCACTTTATAAAGTAATAGCTCCTGTTAAAAGCAAATTTCTTCAATAGTTTTTCAAAACACGGCTAATTTGTCTTTCTTGATCCTTGCGTTTGAGTGTTTCACGTTTATCATATTCTTTTTTTCCTTTAGCAAGACCAATTAAGACTTTGGCAAAACCGTCTTTAAGGTAGACTTTTAACGGAACTACTGTCATTCCCGCACTTTTCATTTCGCCATATAAACGATCAATTTGTTTGCGATGTAATAAAAGTTTTCGTGTGCGTAAGGGGTCATGATTAAATAAGTTTCCTTGTTCATAAGGAGAAATATGAACGTTATAAAGAAACGCCTCCCCATTGCGAATTCGTACAAAACCGTCTTTTAAATTAATACGGGCATTGCGGATTGATTTAATTTCAGTCCCTTGTAAAACAATACCAGCTTCTAACGTATCAATAATTGTATAGTCATGGCGAGCTTTTTTATTTTGGGCAATTAATTTACCTTCGCCTTTTGGCATACATGCCACCTCCTGTGCTTTTTACGATGACTGCGTTGTTTAATCGTCTACGTTTTTGCAATTTGTATTCCGTACAAAAATTTTTACGTAGTTAAACAGCTCTTTTCCTTATTTATGTTTTTTCTTTTTTATACCTTTATAAAAAGGTTTTTTCCCTTTTTTCTTCTTATTACCATTAAGATCAACTTGCAATTTACCTTTATTATCATACGCCTTTGATTTAGCTGGCGTATGTTTCTGACGGCGACTGGAACGATTATCTGTTTTTTTGCCACTACGATTGTTACGACTCACTTGTGGTCGAGGTAATTGGGTAACTTCTTCTGCTGAGACCAATTCAAAGTCAATTTCTCTTGTTTCAGGATTAGCATTAGTTACTTTCACACGGACTTTTTGTCCAATTTTAAAAGTCATTCCTGTTCTTTCACCAACAAGAGCTAATTGTTGCTCAACAAAGTGAAAATAGTCCTCTTTTAAATTACTAATGTGAATCATACCTTCAATTGTATTTGGTAATTCAATGAAAATACCAAATTTCGTAATTGAGCTGATAACTCCATCAAAATCTTCACCAATATGTTCTTGCATAAATTCTGCTTTTTTCATGGCGTCAACTTCCCGTTCGCACAAAACAGCACGACGTTCCATATCAGAAGAATGATGCGCAATTTCTGGCAGCTTTTCTTGCCATTTGCTTTGCATTTTTTTGCTTGTATCACTTGCATAACTGCGAATAAGGCGATGAACGATTAAATCTGGGTATCGTCTTATCGGTGAAGTAAAGTGTGTATAATAATCAGCGGCCAAGCCATAGTGTCCGGCATTATGTTCAGAATATTTTGCCTGCTGCATACTACGTAACAACATCATATTGACAACCATCGCTTCTGGTCGCTCTGCGACATCGGCCACAACCTTTTGTAAATCTTTGGGGGTGATGCTTCCTTTCGTATGTTTTACTACCATACCCAAAGCAGCTGCAAAATCAAAAAAACGTTGCAATTTTTCTTCTTTTGGATCTTCATGAATTCGATAAATAAAAGGTAATTGTAATTTATTGTAATGTTCTGCCACCGTTTCATTGGCTGCTAACATGAAGGATTCAATTAGACGTTCTCCTATACCACGGCTGCGCAAAATAATATCTTTAGGGTGGCCCTGCTCATCAACTAAAACTTTCGCTTCACGATCTTCAAAGCTGACTGCTCCTCTTTTTATCCGGCGTTGTTCCAGAATATAATGTAATTCTGCCATTTCATAAAACATCGGTACTAATTTTTCATAGCGCTTGGAGACTTCTGGTTCTTCATCTTCAATAATCGCATTTACCGCTGTATATGTCATCCGTTCGGTAGTTTGAATTATACTTGGAAAAATAGCATGCTTGACAATATTTCCAGTTGGGTCAATCTCCATTTCACAGCTCATAGTAAGACGGGGCACGTGAGGATTCAAGGAGCAAATACCATTTGATAGACGTTGTGGAATCATCGGAATAACGCGATCTGTCAAATAGACACTCGTACCTCTATCATAAGCTTCTTGGTCTAAAGGGCTACCTTCTGTTACATAATATGAAACATCTGCAATATGCACACCCAAGAAAAAATTACCATTTGTTAATTTTTTTACAGTGACCGCATCATCTAAGTCTTTGGCATCTTCGCCATCAATCGTTACAATCAATTGATCTCGACGATCCACACGATCAGGAAAATCAGCTGGGTCTATCGTCTCTGCTACTTTGTCTGCTTGAGCTAAAACATTTGCAGGAAAACTCGTGTTAATACCATGACTAATAACGATAGATAAAATATCCATGCCAGGATCATTTTTATGTCCAATAATTTGTTTGACTACACCTTCAATACTAGTAGGATAGCCTTTTTCAGGGTAATGGGTAATCTCTACAATGACAATACTACCGTCCACTGGCTTAATTCCTTGTGCAGCAACTAAAACTCTTAAGCCATTAAAATTCTTATCTTTTGGTTTCACACTCCCATATAAATCGCTTTCGGCGATTTCACTTTCATCAAATAAACTAAATTCACCCACGATTTGATTGACAGCTCGTTGTCTAATTTCTACAACCTGACCTTCTGCACCACGATCAGAAAAAGGATCTGAAATTTTCACGATATCAATGGCAACCGTATCACCATCCATAGCATAGCCCGTTTTTTCCTTGGGAATAAAAATATCATCTTCTTCTGGATCGATGGTTACAAAACCAAAACCTCGTTCGTTAGCACGAAATGTACCCTCTACTAATACTGTTTGTGGTGGCAACTTAATTTTGCCTTTTTTGTTAAAAATAATCGTACCTTCTCGCTCCATTGCCGCTATTGTCTGTACCAGCAGCTTAAAATCAGTACTTTTTTGCAGATTTAAACCTTCTGCAATTTCTTCGGCAGAAAAACTTTTTTTATTACTCGTAGCTAAAAAAGTTAAAACCTGCTCTTTAATTGTTGCTTTCATTTTCTACCTCTTTTCATTTTGCTTAGTTAAAAAGTGGATAACATTTTTTTCAAATTGCCGATGTACTGGATCAACGGTGATTACATGTCCACTTTTAGCATACCAATCCAATGTTACATCTACTTGTTGTAACGCTGTGGCTGTATTATAGACTGTATTTGCATCAATCATTTCATCTGCTCCTCCTTGCGCTAAGTACACGGGTACTTTCACAGAAGAAAGATTCTGACTCACTTTTTCACCGAATGTCTCAATTGCGTGCAATTGTTTCATCACTAGCGGCTTCAACTTGTTTAATTTTTCTTCAATTATAGCGTCATCGATTTTTTGTCGTTGGTATAATTGTTTTGCATATAATAGGAAGTTTTCAGGCACATTATTTTTTGTTTTGAATAAAGGCGAGCAAAAAGCTCCCCCTGCTACAATTTCTGGATGCCCTTTTGTTAATAGGTCCATCGCAAAAATGCCTCCCATGGAGAGTCCAAACACACAAATTTCCCGGTACCCTTCTTTGACTAAAGCATAAAAAGCATTTTGTGCATCTTCTTTCCATTTTTGAAAGTCAGTCGTTAAAATTTCTTTGGGTTCCATAGTGCCATGACCCAAAAAAAGCGGTGCATAAACAGTATAATTTTCTTTTTCTAGCGCTCTGGACAACATTCTAACGTCATTGGGACTGCCAGAATAAGCATGAAAGAGTAAGACAGCCTTTTTTCCTTTTGCTGTAAAAAAAGATGTTGGTTTTTTTTCCACGATTCTTCACCTCAATAGCCCAATTTTACCATAAAAATAAAAGAAGGCTGAAACTTGACGCTAAAGACGCCGTAAGTTTCAGCCAAAAAACGATCGGATTTATCCGTTTATTTTGATGATAAAAAGGCTAATACAAATAACAAAATTAACCAAACAGCGCCTAAAACTGCTGTTGTACGCTGCATCACGGCTTCAAAACCGCGGGCTTTTTGTTTACCAAATAGCTGATCGGCACCACCGGTAAAGGCGCTGGCTGCACTATTTTGCTTGCTCGGCTGCATCATGATAGCGATAATAATGATGATTGAAAGCACAATCACTACGCCTAATAAAAAATTATACATTCGCCGCTTCCTCCTTAAATACAATTCATCTACTTTACTTTAGCATAAATACAGTTGGATTACCATAAGGAATAGTCCTTCAAAAAAGACTTCCATTTTATACTATTTAAAATGGGATAGAAAAAATACAATGAACTTATTAACTTATTGATTAAACTATTCTTCACATCACAAAAAACAGCACACCGGCAATCAACGCCAGTGTGCTGTTATCACAAGGAAAATATTACTTACGTAAAACATCCCCGTATTCTGGTTTTTCAGCAAATTCTTTTTTAGCAAATGGGCAAAGTGGAATAATTTTTAAATCATCCCGTCGTGCACGTTCTACACCATGAGATACCAATTTTTCAGCAATTTTTTGACCTCGATAATCCGGTTCAACAAACGTATGGTCAATAATCATCATGCCATCAGCAGAAGACCATGTCATTTCACCAATTTCTCTTCCATCATCATAAACTGCAAAACGGTCTTTTTCTTCTTTAAATTCCATTTCAAACATCCTTTCGAATAAATTTTAATGCCCCAGTCGGACATGTGTTAATAACGCGCGCATCTTCATCGGCGCTCGCATTATCTGCCAAAATCCATGGTCTGCGACCAACTTCAAATACAGCACCGTTTCCACGAACACAATTACCGACATGGGCACAAATATCTTTGTTATAATAAATATCAATATCTTTGCCGGAGTATTTGCGATACCCATCAGCAACTAGCATTTCTTCTGTGACTCCTTGACCGTTGATTTTATTTCCTTCCATCTATTTACCTCCTTTATTTAAGTATCTTGCCTTAATTCTTCACATGATTCATTAGAATTATAACCACTTACATTTTATCAGTAGTATCCTTTTTAAACAAACAATTATCCTTTTAAAATGACAATGCAAATTTTATGTTATGTTAACTTAAATTTTTTTCAATAAATGACCAAATTGTTTGCCAATAGGCTTCTGGTTGTTCTTTTTTAGCTTTTAAGTGACCTGATCCTTCAAAAATTTTGAGTTCTTTTCTATCTGCCGTAGCCTCCATTAACGTAACTGTTTCTTTAACGGGAATAAATTTGTCCTTTTGACCATGGAGAAATAAAACCGGTAAATGATTACTTCCCAACTGTCTGCTAACAGATGCCTCTAATAAGGAGTACCCATTCCTTTCTTTCGCATAATGATTTGCTAACCCCATAAAACGATTAATAGGATAGTTGGTTAAACGATGAAGTTGGTATTTAAATGTACTATAAACAGATGTGTAACTACTATCGGCAATCAGTAATTTTACTTGTTGCGGTAGCTTTTCGCCACTTGCCATCAGTACCGCGGCCGCCCCCATGCCCTCACCATGAAGAATGATCTTTGCTTGGGGATTATTTTCAGTGACCAAATTTATCCATGTTATTATATCTAATCGATCTAACCACCCAAGACCGATAATCTTACCACTGCTGCGCCCTGTCCTCTAAGATCAGGTACTAAAACATTATATCCTGCTTCAAAATACGTTTTGGCTTCAGCTGCCATTTCATCAAATCCTGTGCTGCGATAGCCATGAACGCAAATTACCCATCGATTGCTATCTTGTAAAAACGTTGAAGCTACTAATTTTTCTTGATCAAAACTAAGTGCTCCCCATTCATATTCTGTTAGCCAAAAATTGTAAAGTTCATTTGTGGGCTCTTCTTTTTTGGCATCTGGATTTAAAGAAGATTGTCCTTTTGCTAAATACCAGTGGTTGTCTCGTTCAACTACTGCATCTACAAAAAAATGCGCCCAACGCTTTAAATAATGGTAGTAAATCAGCAGTCCAATCACTAATAACCCTAAAATTATTCCAATAATCATCAACATCCACGTCACCTATTTCTATCTAAACTCAACAATTTGGTTGCCCATCCAACTTTCTCTTTTATTTAGTTTATCATTTCAAAAATCAAACCTCCATAAATAACCCTCTTCTTTGCCAGAAGTTAACTTTTTGTCTCAACGCAGGTTTGGCATATAATAAAGATATGAATTAAGAAAGAAGGTTAGGACATGAAATACAATTTAAGCTCTACTTCTGTTTTCCCTTTAGTGGATATTGCATTAAAGGAAGGTGAAGAGGTTCAAATCGAACCTGGTTCAATGGTTTATCATAATGGTTTGGTTACATTAGAAGGTCACATGAATAGTAATGGAAAAAAAGGGATCGGCGGCATGATGAAAGCACTAGGACGTTCATTATCTAGTGGCGAAAGTTTCTTTATTACTAAGGTCCGTGGTGATGCAGAAAACGCCCACGTTACCATTGCCCCTTCCACTCCAGGAACCATTCGTGAATTACCGATAGGCCCAACACAATGGCGTTTAAATACAGGTGCTTTTTTAGCCAGCGAGAGTAGTGTTTCGTATACAATGCAACGCCAAAAATTAGAAGGCGCACTATTAGGTGGCACTGGAGGTCTATTCGTCATGGAAACTGCCGGAGAGGGAATGATGTTAATTAACGGCTACGGTGATTTAGTCGAAATTACCATGGATGGCAGCCAACAATTTGTCATCGACAACGAGCATGTTTTGGCTTGGAGTAAGTCGCTTGATTACCATATTGAATTTGCTTCTGGAACATTTGGTTTTAAAACCGGCGAAGGACTCGTGAATCGTTTTTCGGGTCAAGGCAAAATCATTATTCAAAGTCGTAATATTGAAGCGTTTGCGGGATTAATTGCGCCATTCATCCCTTCAAGTAGTAACTAAAGCACATTTCTCTTTTCATTTTACTTACTTTGAGTAAGAATATTGGTATTTTTTTTTAATTGGCAGTAACATAAGGACAGATAAATAAAACGAACGTTCTTGAAACCGTTCGATACAAAGAAGAAAGAAGTGTTTGGAAATGACAAAAATCAATGCCGGTGTCGCAATGTTAAAAGTCATGGAAGATTGGGGAATTGATCATCTTTACGGCTTACCTGGTGGTTCCTTCAACTCTACAATGGATGCTTTATTCGACGAACAAAATCATATTCACTATATCCAAGTCCGCCATGAAGAAACTGGTGCACTCGCTGCTGCTGCTGATGCCAAGGTAACGGGCAAAATTGGTGCAGTATTTGGTTCAGCCGGTCCTGGTGCAACTCATTTGATCAACGGTTTGTATGATGCACAAATGGATCATGTTCCAGTTTTGGCTTTGCTCGGTCAAGTGGCTTCAACTGCGATGAATACTAATGCTTTTCAAGAATTAAATGAAAATCCAATGTTTGCTGACGTCAGTGTTTATAATCGTACTGTGATGAATGCGGAAAGTTTACCATTTGTAATCGATGAAGCAATTAAGGCTGCTTACCGCCACAGTGGTGTAGCGGTTGTTACTATCCCAGTTGATTATGGGTATGAAGAAATTGAAGACAACTTTGTTTCAACTGCGGCAACTTACCAAACTGCTATTATTCCACCAAATGATGCGCAATTAAAAGCTGCTTTGCCATTAATTAAAGAAGCTAAAAAACCCGTTTTATATATTGGACAAGGAGTTCGTGGTGGCGCTGAGGTGGTCAAAGCTTTCGCTGAACATTTTAGTATGCCAGTGGCAGCTGCGGTTTTAGCAAAAGGTATTATTAATGATGATTATGAAAATTATTTAGGCTCTGCTGCACGGGTGGCAACAAAACCAGCCAACGAAGCTTTACTTAGTGCTGACTTGATTATTTCTGTCGGTAGTAACTTCCCATTTGGTAACTTTATGTTTAACAAAGATGCTAAATTTATCCAAGTCGATATTGATGGTTCAAAATTTGGTCGCCGACATGAAGTAGATGTTGCTATTTTAGGGGACGGTATTATGTCCTTACAACGCTTAATCGAACTTGGAGAAGCCCGTTCTGCTGATAAATGGTACAAAGCAAATCAACAAAACATTAAGAACTGGCACAACTGGCGTCATAGTTTCTATGATGATAACCGCAAACCAATGCGACCAGAACCCGTGTACAAAGAAATTAACCGGATTGCTGAAGACGACGCAATTTTCGTCGTGGATGTGGGGAATGTCACAACCCACTCTGTTCGTCATTTGGAAATGAATGGTAAACAACAATTTACCACATCGGGTTGGTTTGCAACCATGGGTTATGCAGTACCTGGTGCAATTGGGGCGCAATTGAGTTTCCCAGATCGTCAAGTTTTCACAATTAATGGCGATGGTGGTTTTGCCATGAATATGCAAGACATTATTACTCAAGTAAAATACAAATTACCAATCATTAACGTAATATTGACCAACGATTCACTTGGTTTCATTGAAGCAGAACAAGAAGTAACCAATAAAGCAATCTTTGGAGTTGATTTATACGATGTTGATTTTGGTAAAGCAGCTGAAGCAATGGGTGCAAAAGGCTTTACCATTACGGATTATGATCAATTAGCGCCTGCTTTTGATGCGGCAAAAGTTAGTGATCGGCCCGTTGTAATTGAGGTAAAAATTGCAAACGATCGTCCATTCCCAGTCGATGCAATGGAACTTGACCCCAATAATTTCACAGCAGAACAAATCGAAGCTTTTAAAAAACGTTACGAAATTCATGATATGCCAAACTTAGCCGATTTATTAGCTGAATAAGAGTAAAAAAGCAGTAGCAAAATCCAAGCTACTGCTTTTTTGTGGCTATTTTGTTGCATTAATCTAGTGTAATAATCCAGTTTGTCGGTGCTTCTTTGTCACCAAACTGAATTCCAGTTAATTCATCATATAATTTTTGGGTAACAGGTCCGACATTAGTTTCCGAATAAAAGACGTGAAATTTATCTCCGTATTGAATGCCACCAATTGGTGAAATAACTGCTGCTGTGCCACAAGCCCCCGCTTCTGTAAAGCGATCTAAGCGATTGAGAAATACATCTTCTTCTACAGCTTCCAGCCCTAAACGTTCTTTGGCTAGATAAAGCAAAGAGTATTTGGTGATGCTTGGTAAAATCGACGGTGATTTTGGTGTCACAAATTGATTTTCTTTTGTGATTCCAAAGAAATTGGCTGATCCAACTTCTTCAATCTTAGTATGAGTTTCAGGGTCTAAATAAATACAATCAGAAAAATTATGTGCTTTTGCTTCTTCCCCAGGTAATAGGCTGGCTGCATAGTTGCCACCCACTTTGGCAGCTCCAGTACCTTTTGGTGCAGCCCGATCATAATCTGAGACGATAAAATTAGTTGGTGTTAAGCCGCCTTTAAAGTAAGCACCTACTGGCATACAAAAAACTGTAAAGATATATTCTGGTGCGGCATGAACACCGATATTAGGACCTACTCCAATTAATAATGGGCGAAGATAAAGTGTTCCCCCGGTGCCATAAGGTGGTACAAATTCACGATTTGCTGCAACGACTTGTTTAATGGCATTTAAAAACATAGCTTCTGGTACTTCTGGCATTAATAGTCGGCGCGCACTACGATTTAGACGAGCACTGTTTTGATCGGCACGAAATAAATTTACTTTTCCATCTTTGCGACTGTATGCTTTTAGTCCTTCAAAGCACTGTTGACCATAATGTAATGCAGTAGAACCCTCGTGGATGTGCAAATATTCATCTTCTGTTAATTGACCACTATCCCAGATGCCATTTTTAAAATGGGCGATAAAACGATAAGGTAATTTCATATAATTAAAACCCAAATTTTCCCAATCTATTTCCATACAAATCCACTCTCCTTCAACCATTCTTCAGGTACTTTTTGCTATGGTACAACAATTTTACAAATTTGTCATGAATTTTTTGAAAATTCAATAACTTAATGTTTTGTTCTTTTTAAAATGAGAAAGCAAATACGTATGTATAATCACAAAAATAAATGGCTCCGCTTAAGTATCTGCGCTCTGCCCTACAAACAAATATCATCCCAAAAGAAAAAAAGAATTTGAGCAATGCTCAAATTCTTTTTTCTCACTGTTGATGTAAAGTAATTTATTTGCTGTTGCGTAGATATTTATACTTTTACTCAAACATTTTTTTAGCAGCTTTTAATAAAGTTGGTAAATCTTTATCGTATCGTGGTGTTTTAACCAAATGACTCATAGGAATCCCAGCAAAATGGAAAGCCGCAATTTCACCTGAACGCACAGCGCTTTGTTCTGTGAAGATCATTTGATAAGGCTGTTCGACAAATTCACCAGTGAAAGCTAAGTTAGTGCTATGTTTTGGAATAACTTTTGGTCGATCAGATTTTGCACGATTGTTAAACAAAGCAGAAGCATATGGCATATAAACAGGAATATTATTTATAATACTATCCAAGATTTCTGCTTCATGTTCTTTAATATTCACAGGACCTGGATCAACTTTTGATAATTGCCCAATTAATTCTTCAGCCATTTCTTTCCCTGTCATTTTGATGTATTGTTTATCCACAAATTCACCTTTGCGACGAGGATATAGGAAGTAACCCCAGATTACAGCTTCATTTGGTTTTTGTGTTGTAAAGTGCGGTTGATGGTGAACCACAATTGACATATTAACATCCACTTGATTTAGCGGTGTAATAGGTGCCGTTGACAAGAATGAATTCAAAGCATTACCGGGTTCTTGGGTTGTAATACGGGCAATTTCATTTAACAATAAATGATTTTTGGTTGTTAGTGTAAAGCTAACCCATTCGCTCGCATCTCGATCTGCAAAAAATTTATCTGGATTACCCAAGTTGTAAAAACGACTAGCGGCTTTTTTCCAAAGACTTGAAGCAGCACCATAATCTAGATTTTCAACAGCTGGAGTATGATAATCCCCCATAGTAGCTGCATCAGTGATAGAACCATTGGTAAAAATTACTGCCGTATCTTCGTCTACTGATACAAATTCTTCTTCGTTCGTTTTAGTGTTCGTCATATGCAAACCTGTCACTGTGATTTCATCTTGCATTGCAGTCTCTTTAAATTCCCAATCTGTAACCAAACGATCTAAAATAATTTTGACCCCTTGATCTTTTAAATAGTTGATGAGTGGCAACATGATACTTTCATATTGATTGTAACGGGTTCTATTTACCCCAACCAAATGTTCTATCTGAGTAAATTCATAAATCATTTGATGCATATAACGTCGTAGCTCTTGGGCAGAACTTTTAGTCCGAAAAGCAAAGGTTGTCTCCCACATATACCAGAAGTTCGTTTCAAAGAATGCAGGATCATCTTTAAAATATTCGGCAATAGAAACATTGTCGAGCTTTTCTTCTTCAGAATCAGGCATAGCGATTAATTTAGTTAATAGCATACGATCTTTATTACTAAACCCTAAATGTCCGCCATCAACGATACCTTTACCACCTTGTAGTAATCGCGCTTTATCAAAAGTACGATGTTTCGCGTCAAAATCGCGGGTATCTTCTGCAGCTGTCATATTTTCTTCTGTTACAGAAGGTACTCTTTCCAATAAATCCATTAAATCAACATACGTACGATAATTTAACATTCGTCCGCCACGAGCAATATAGCCTTTTTGATTTTCCAAAGGATGATTTTCATTCCAATATTCATCTGTCGCATCTTTTAAAGGTGAACCATCATTTGAACCATGATCGTCTAATGAATAAAACGTAATTTTATCTCCTGACCAATTTCCTTCTTGAATTAAATATACTGCTGCTGCCATATTCGCTAAGCCAGCGCCTATCATAATTGCTTTATTTTTTCTCATCGTAATTCCCTCCAATTAGGAACACTGCAATTGGTTAACTGCCAACTGTTATGCTTCAAATTCATCGTATAAATGACTATCGTCTTCAAAAAAACCTGTTTTCTTAGCTAAATACGCAACGCCAAGAGATAAGACGGCAACGCCGATGCCAACGCGTAATAATCCTTTTTTCATCATTGTCACTTCCTTTCAGTAACACTTTTAACAGCTCCTTTTTTCTTCCTGATTTAAGAATAGACCTGAATATTTCATTGTGCAAAAATAAACAACTTTACTTTCTCTTCTTTTTAGACATTTTTTTATCACTGTCTAAAACTAAAACTTTTAAAGGTGCTAATTTCATGATTAAAAATACGAAAAATGAAACTTATTTCTGTTTTTGATTACGTTGTGACCAACTTCACTTTATCTTTTTTTCGGTTTTATAAAATTATTCTTTTTTGTCATTGTCTATCAAGCCATTTAGTAAAGTAATGTTTCGGCACATTATCTGACCATAAAACAGCAAAAAAGCGTAAACCCAAAACTTGTTTACGCTTTTTTGCTATTTTATAGTTTTTTGCAATTTTTGATAAAGTTGTTTGGTCGCTTTTGGTTGCTTAAAAGTAAAATAATAATCTCTGTTTTTGGTGCTAATTTTTAAAAACGGCTTGGAACGTTTATCTAAATACAATGTTGCTTTCTTATCATTTACAACGTAATATCCTGTATTGTAATTATCCCCACCATAACCACTGGTTCGTTCAACTGATCCTTTTAATGAATCTGTCAATGTCACCTCTTGAATAGCTGCTAATGCAATCGTACTCGTAGTAGCAAAAGGAGCTTTTAAAACTAGTGTACTCTCTTTTAATTCAGCTTGAAATGGTTCTTTGTTAAAGTCCATTATATAAATAGGAATTAACGTTGCAAATAATATGCCAATTACTAAAAGTCCAATTGCACTCATAAATATTTTTCCAGCCGGTCTACCCAGATTCATCGTAATATTTAACCCAATTCGATCAGGAATCATCAGACGATGATCACTCGGATTATTATAAACACCAAAACGCCAATATTGATCTTCTCCTTGATAACGGTACTGTTCTACTTGCGCTAAAAGTGCATCTTGTTTTTTTCGTAGCCGAATTAAATACCAAACAAGCAGCCCCGACAAACTGCAAATCAAAATAAGAAGCGCCCAAATTATAACTTGGACCCAGATACCTTTTAGCTGACTGGCTAAAAACGGCATTGCCATTGCCAAAATAATCATATAAGAAGTTCCTACTGCAACAATGGACCAATCGTGCTTAGTTAGATCGTTATACGCTCGATTAATCCTTTCATTGCTTGTGGGAGCAGCAACCGGTAAGCGTCGTATGCCATACCACAAAAGAAATGAAATTAGCCAGCCAATACATACAGATACAGAAAAAATTAGTGCACCATCATTTTGAATTTTAAACATCGCAAAAACCAAAAGCAACGTAAGCAAAAAGGCGGGGACCAAATAACTAAATCCTAACGCTTTTTTATTTTTCATAATGGTAAGTTTTGTATCAATTAGAGTTGGCGAAACAGGTAATTGCCAGCCTTTTTTTGCTTTTAATTGTGCCATTTGCCGAATATAAGATATTTCTATTCCATAAAATAGCCCCATTGGCACAAGTAATAATAACCAAAATAATGTCATCAAAATAGATTCATATTGTGTAAATAACAAGGAAAGATTCAGTACACTAAATATTCCTGCAATCTGCCATAAACTAACACGATATTTTTTTGCCAGCGTCTTTACTTCTGAATCATTTATGACTTCTTTTGGTAAGGTATTTTCTAAAATAATATTTTTATGTGGTTTCCCTGCCAGACCTAAAGTAAAAGCCATTATTATATCAAAAAAAATAAGTACTCCAATCAAAATTGCTGCAAGCATCATCATTCCCTCTTTCCTTTTAGTCAATTATTCAAGCGAATTTATAGACTCTGAAAAACCCGACCAAATCTCTTTAATAAAACTATTTACCTCATTTTCTTTTAGTTGATGAACTTTGGCTTCAGCTAATATTTGTGCTAATCTACTTTTTAACAACTCTTTTTCATCTTTTTGATAAGGTTTGGGTAAAGTAACGATTGAGCCTTTTCTTCTATCGGTAATTAAATATCCTGCTTCTTTCAACTGATTATAGGATTTGGAAATTGTCATAGTATTAACGCCTACCTCATCGGCTAATTGCCGCACGGTTGGTAAACTTTCACCAACTGCTAATTCACCCGTGGCAATTCCCATAATGATTTGTTCACTTAATTGTTGATAAATCGGAATTTCAGAACGCGTGTTAATTTCTAGTAACATATTCTCACCTCTTTGTATTATTAATTATAATACAAACAATACATGGTTGCAATAAAAGAGCGTATCTCAATTACAAAGATACGCTCTTTTATTCCGAAATTTAAAATGCACGGTTTACATTTTCAAGCATGATTTTTACAGATTCTAAACCAGAACCTGCCAAATACCAAACACTTGGATCTAAACTAATTACCTTTTGAGTTTTCCCAGCATCTGTTTGCTTAACTAACTCATTTTCAGCAACATTATTTTGACTATCATCGCCGCCGATCGCTTTGGTACGATCTACTACAAAGATAATTGCAGGATCTTTTTCCAATACATATTCATAAGAAACATTTTGACCATGAGTCGAAGCTTTAATTTTATCATCGGCTTCTTTAAAGCCAAAGGTATCATGGACAATGCCAAAACGAGAACCTTTGCCATAAGCAGAAATATTTCCTTCATTTGCTAACAATACCAATGCTTTTCCACTAGTCGCTGCTTTTTTCTTCGTAGCCTCTATTTCCTTTTGTAAAGAATTAATTTTTTCTTTTGCTTTTTCTTCCTTATCAAAGATTTTAGCAATCGCTGTTACTTGTTGTTGAATAGAGCCCCAAGTATTGCTATTGTCTGTTGAAAAGAAAATCGTGGGTGCAATCTTTTCCAAATCTTTTTGAAAATCTCGTTGACGTCCTGAAATAATAATTAAATCAGGTTTTAATGCATTAATTTTTTCCAAGTCAGGTTCTTTAATCCCACCAGCAGATTCAACTTTTTTATAGTCTCGCAAGAAGTCAGGCAAGTTATCTGTTGCTGCACCGACAACGGTATCCCCAACGCCTAAACTATTCATTGTATCTAATGCGCTATTATCAAAGACGACGACTTTTTTTGGTGTTTTTGGTACAGTTATTTTGCCGTTGGCATCTTGGATTGTTACTTCACTTTTATTTTTTGCAGCCGCTGATTCCTGTGTATCGGCATTACCATTATTACTACATCCAGCTAATAGCAACATTGCTGTTGCTGCCATCATTAAAACTATTTTTTTCATTATTTCCTCCCAAAAAAATTATTGATAAGCGACTATTCGCTAATATCTGTTGCGTCAAAATACATGCAGACTCGTTTTCCCATCAACTCGCATACACGAATGTTCATATCGTAAAGCTCGCCTAAAACTTCTGAGGTAATAACTTCTGCAACTGTCCCCATCTTAAACAAGCAACCATCTTTTAACGCGACAATTGTATCAGCAAAAGCAGCCGCAAAATTAATATCGTGAATAACTAAGAAAATCGTTTTTTGCGTTTTTTTTACTAATCTTTTTAAGAGTCGCATCAAATGATTAGCATGGTTCATATCCAAATTATTTAAAGGCTCATCTAGCAAAATGTATTCTGTATCTTGCGCTAAGATCATCGCAATATAAGCTCTTTGCAATTGACCACCAGATAAATTTTGTAACTCAACTTCTGCCAATTCTGTTAAAGACATCGCTGTAATCGCCTCTGAAATGATTCGCCGATCGTCTTTATTTAAACGACCACGACTGTAAGGAAAACGACCAAACGCGACCAACTCCGCCACCGTTAAGCGCGCTTGCAATTGATTATTTTGTTTTAAAATTGCCAGACGTTTGGCTAATTCTTTAGACTGCCATGTTCTGATTTCACCATTATCAATAAAAAGTTCCCCACTAAATTCACCTTGTAGGCGGCTCATAATACTTAACAACGTACTTTTGCCGGCGCCATTGGGACCAATAAAGGCAACGATTTCACCTTTAGGAAGTTGAAGTTCGATTCTATCTAGAACGATTTTTTGTTGGTACACTTTACTTACTTCTTTAATCTCAATCATCCCTTTTTCCTTTCCAAAATAATTTTAATGATAAAAAATAAACCACCAATAAATTGGATTAAAATGCTGATTGTCGTTTTTAAACCAAATACTTGTTCTAATAAAAATTGGCCGCCAACTAAAAAAATCACCGCAATTAAACTGGCTCCTACAAAAAGCTGGCGATGGTTGTCTCTAGGGAAGACTTCATAGCTAATAGTTGTAATCACAAAACCTAAAAAGATTGTGGGGCCTACTAAAGCCGTAGCAATGCCAGTAGCTGCAGCGATAAAAAATAACAATAATTTTTGTAAAAAAGCAACCGAAATCCCTAAATTGACAGCTAGGTCAACCCCTAGGTGCAAGGCATCTAACTCTGGCGTAAAATGCCAGAAAAACCCAACAATTATCAGCAATAATCCTGTGCTGATAACTAAATGATGGCTGGAAACATTACTAAAACTAGCAAAAAGCTGCCCTTGCAATAAATCATATTCATTTGGGTCCATTAAAACCTGCAAAAAGGTACTAATACTTGAAAATAAATTTGAGGCAACCATCCCCACTAATAAGAGTGTAAATAAGTCTTTCCCTGATTTTCCTAGAAAAAAAATGATAAAAACAACACTGAGTCCTGCCATTAAAATAATGTTTAATAAAAATAATCCCGTTGACTTTTCTGCCAAGAGACTCACGCCACCTAGTAGAAAAAACAGGCCTGTTTGCACCAGTACATATAACTGATCAATTCCCAAGATACCAGGGGTTAAAAACTTATTTTGCGTCAATGTTTGAAAAGTAATCGTGCTAACTGTTGTTAAAATCGCAACTAAGATGAAGGCTAAAAGTTTCTTTCCTCGTAAGGCCAAAGCAAAAGACCAATTTCCATACGTCCCATAACTTAGATATAGTCCTACTAAAAGGCAGGCTAAAATCGTTAGCAATAAAAATTTTATCCCATAAGATTTCATGCAAATTTGCGTCTCCTTATAATTAACGTTAGAAAAATAATGCCACCAATCACCCCGACTACAACACTAACCGGTAACTCGTAGGGGGCAATTAACACTCGAGCTAACAAATCGCAAATTAATAAAAAGTTGGCACCGAAAATGGCAGTGAAAGCTAAGGAGTGATTCAAATGATCTCCAAAATACCAAGTCACAAGATTTGGCACAATTATTCCTAAAAAAGGGATACTACCTACCATGATTAAAACGACACTCGATCCTAATGCAACTAAACCCAAGACGCAAAACTGCATCAATTTAACATTCACACCTAAATTTTGCGCCAAATCATCGCCTAAACTTAACACCATAATTTGTTGTAATAACAAAAAAATAATGATAAACACCGGAATCGTTAAATAAATTAAACGATAATCCTCTTTCATAATTGTCGCAAAATTTCCTTGTAACCACGAAGACATATTTTGCACCAACTGAAATTGATAACCAAAAAAATTGGCAAGTGCACCAATCACATTACCAAACATCATACCTGTTAATGGTACGATTAACGGGTTATTTTTTGGCAATAGGCGGGTCAAAAATAGGAAAACTAAAACACCAATATAGCTGAAAATGAAAGCAACAAAAGAACGTTGCCAGATACTACTGTTGGGCATAAATAACATGACTAACAAGATTCCAAAACGCGCTGAGTCCACCATGCCAATCGAACTCGTAGAAACAAAACGATTTTGTAATACCTTTTGCATCACAAGCCCACAAACACTTAGCATACTCCCCGCTAAAACAATACTGACAGTACGAGGTAAACGCGTTTCTTCTAAAAGAAGCCACTGACTCTTTGTCCCTGCTATCAAACCAGTAAGACGCATTTCTCCCACACCAATAAAAATTGAAAGCAGACATAAAATGACAAGTAAAAAGATTCCTATTTTTTTCACATGCACAACCCTAACTATCTAATTGATAATGATTCTCACTTTCAATTAACTATACGCAATTATCTTCAAAATGACAACAGAAAAATGATGTTTTTTTATCACTTTTTCAACCTTTTATTTTTCTCTTTCAAATCTTTTACGTTGGTACGGATAAAAAACATGCTATACTTACGCCAGAACATATTTTATTGAAGGTGAAAATTATGCAGCGTCAACAAGTACTGATGAGTCAACTGATGGATTTAACGAATGAATTAATCTGGCTCAATCGACCAGAAATGCAAAGTGCCTTAAAAGGGTATAAATTGAACGAAATTGAGTTGCTTGAAAAAATTGGATTACTCACTCATCCCAACGTAACCAAGTTAGCCAATGCTACTTATATGACTCGCGGTGCCATTAGTAAACTAACTAAAAAACTAATGGAAAAAGAGTTAATCACCAGTTATCAATTACCTGAAAATAAAAAAGAAATCTATTTTCGTTTAACAACTCAAGGAGAACACATTAACCAAACCCACCAAATGCTACATCAGCGCTTTGCCAATCGCGATAAAGAGGTTTTTACGAATATGACCGATGAAGAATTTGACACTGTTTTTCGTTTTATCGGCCGCTACCGTGAACACTTGAAAAAATTGCCGAAATCCCGCTAATCCCCTAGCTTACTCTAATCAATAATTTATAAAAACCCCACACACTTGAAAGTAAATCATGTGTGTGGGGTTTTTTGTTGACAAAGAAACATAAAAGTTTTACACTCATTTTTGTTAACAAAGAAACAAAATTATATTGGAGGAAATTTCAATGAACCACTCTTATTCAAATAAACATGCATTAATTTTTGGTTTTATTTCGGTCTTTTTAACTGGACTTGGCCTAACGATTGTAAATCCAGTCTTACCATTTTTAGTCGCACCTTATGTTAAGGTTAGTCAACAAGCAAGCGTTGTAACATGTTTAGCCGCAGCTTATGCAACCGCGCTGTTTTTAGCAGCGCCGATTTTAGGCGCATTAAGTGATCACTTTGGTAGACGCCCGATTTTGATTATCAGTTTAATTGGGGCTGCCATTGGTTATAGTATTTTTGGTGTCGGTGGCTCGTTAAGGCTGTTGTTCTTAGGACGCATCATTGACGGCATAACAGGTGGTGAAATCGCAGCAATTTTCGCTTACTTTGCCGATATTACGCCCGTTGAAAAACGAACACACTATTTTGGCTGGATTAGCGCCATTGTAGGTATTGGGACCGCACTAGGACCTGTTATCGGCGGCTTATTAGCTAATTTTGGTAACAATACCCCATTTTTTGTTGGGGCCGCAATTAGCATATTGAATGCAGCTTATGGTTTCTTTTTTATGCCTGAAAGCTTGCCACAAGAAAGAAGAAGTCAAAACATTTCTTTTCAAAGATTGAATCCTTTAAAGCAGTTGGTTACCATTTTAAAGTTACCCATCATTAATCGCCTTTTATTTACTGCTTTTTTACTTTGGTTACCTAATGGCGGCTTGCAGTCAATTTTTTCACAATTTTCAATCGATACTTTTGCTTGGAAACCGACAATTATCGGTCTGATGTTCTCGCTGATTGGTATTTTAGATATTGTATCGCAAACCTTTCTTATGCCCTTACTTTTGAAACATTTTTCCGACCAAAAAATCATCTCCTTGGGTATGATAGCAGAAATTTTCGGCTATCTCTTTATTGGTAGCGCCTATCTTACCCAACGGACAATTATTTTTGTTTTAGGCATGATAATTTTTAGTTTAGGCGACGCTATCTTCAATCCTGCGTTTAACGGCTTGCTGTCAAAATCTGCCGACGAAAACAGACAAGGACAAGTGCAAGGTGGTGCCCAAAGCATCCAAGCTTTAGCAAGAATTATTGGTCCCATTGTTGTCGGACAACTTTATCACTTTAGCCACTTTAGCCCTGCTGTTTTAGGCGTTGTCTTTATTTTTTGTTCTTTTTTATTTTTACAGCAAAGCAAACCTGCTCTGCACAATAAAAAATTATAACTATCGCTATGAAAAGCTGTGCCGATTTGTAAAATCCGACATCTAGATAAGCTTTATATACTTGGTCTATTCGCTAGCAATAAGACAGAATTTTGACAAATTGCTCTTCAGGTTTCTCAACAGTTTGACTTATTGCCGCTGTAGTTGGTGCATGAAGCCAGACAAAAATAATCTTCTACCAAACAACTTATTCACGTGAAACTTGCATACATTTCCAAAGAACCAAAAAAAGACCACAGACAAAACTGTCTGTGGTCTAAAAAAAGCGATGATTATTTATTTTTCAAGTTGTAGAATGCGTTAACGCCTTTGTATTCTGCAACTTCGCCCAATTGGTCTTCGATACGTAACAATTGGTTGTATTTTGCGATACGGTCTGTACGTGAAAGAGAACCAGTTTTGATTTGGCCAGCGTTAGTTGCAACAGCGATATCAGAGATTGTTGAATCTTCTGTTTCACCAGAACGGTGAGAAACAACTGCTGTGTAACCAGCTTCTTTAGCCATTTCAATAGCGTTAAATGTTTCTGTTAATGTACCGATTTGGTTAACTTTGATAAGGATTGAGTTACCAACGTTACGTTCGATACCTTCAGATAATTTTTCAGTGTTTGTAACGAACAAGTCGTCACCAACTAATTGAACTTTGTCGCCTAGTTCAGCTGTTAATTTTTCCCAACCATCCCAGTCGTTTTCGTCCATACCATCTTCAATAGTGATGATAAATGGATATTTTTCAACTAATTCTTTCAAGTAAGCTACTTGTTCTTCAGAAGTGCGTTTTGCTCCGCCTTCACCTTCGAATTTAGCGTAGTCATAGACGCCATTTTCATAGAATTCAGAAGCAGCACAGTCAAAACCTAAACGTACATCTTCGCCGATTTTGTAGCCAGCTTTTTCAACTGCTTTAACAATTGTTTCAACAGCATCTTCTGTACCTTCAAAACGAGGTGCAAAACCACCTTCGTCACCGACTGAAGTTTCTAAACCGCGTTCAGATAAGATAGATTTCAATGCGTGGAATACTTCAGCACCCATACGCAAGCCTTCTTTAAAAGTAGGCGCACCTACAGGCAAGATCATGAATTCTTGGAATGCGATTGGCGCATCTGAGTGAGAACCACCATTGATAATGTTCATCATAGGAGTTGGCAACACTTTAGTATTGAAACCGCCTAAGTAGTGGTATAAAGGTACTTCCAAGTAATCGGCAGCTGCGCGAGCTACAGCGATTGAAACGCCTAAAATTGCGTTGGCACCTAATTTACCTTTATTAGGAGTTCCGTCTAATTCGATCATTGCTTTATCGATTGCCATTTGGTCACGAACATCGTAGCCAATAATAGCTTCAGCAATAATGTTGTTTACGTTGTCTACGGCTTTTTGAACGCCTTTGCCGCCATAACGAGATTTGTCGCCATCGCGTAATTCAACGGCTTCGTATTCACCTGTTGAAGCGCCTGAAGGAACCATACCGCGACCAAAAGCACCTGATTCTGTGTATACTTCTACTTCGATTGTTGGGTTACCACGTGAATCAAGGACTTCGCGTGCGTAAACATCAGTAATAATTGACATGTTTGTCTCTCTCCTTTGATTTGTATTTCAAAAGGGTTAAAACCCTTCATCCACAATTTTAGTTAATTTTATGCATTTCTGCAAATTAAAACTCATGTTTTTAATGTTGTTATTAGATTATTTAACGGCATCTAATAAGGCTAAGAATGAATCAGCTTGTAAGCTTGCGCCACCGACTAAAGCGCCGTCAACGTTTTCTTTTGCCATGTATTCAGCAATATTTTCAGGTTTAACTGAACCACCGTATTGGATACGTACTTTATCAGCAACTTCTGAACCGTATAATTTAGCAACAGTTTGACGTACAACGCCACAAATTTCGTCTGCAATGTTAGCGTCAGCAGATTTACCAGTACCAATTGCCCAAATTGGTTCATACGCAATCACCATGCTTGAAACTTGTTCAGCAGACAAGTCTGCTAAATCAGCAGTGATTTGACCTTCGATCCATTCAGCAGTTTTACCTGCTTCATAGGTTTCTAAAGATTCACCACAGCATAGGATTGGTGTCATGCCATTTGCAAAAATTGCTTTGGCTTTTTTGTTGATTTCTTCGTCTGTTTCATGGAAATATTCACGACGTTCTGAGTGACCAATGATCACATATGGTACACCTAAAGCTGCTAAGGCAGCAGGTGAAGTTTCACCCGTGAAAGCACCGGCATTTTCCCAATAACAGTTTTGGGCTGCTAATTGTACATCTGAATCTTTTAATTTGCAGTTTAATGGTGCTAAGTCCAATGCTGGCGCACCGATAACAGAATCTACCACGTCTTTTGACGGAACATTGTCTTTAACAGCTAAAGCAAATTCTTTAGCTTCGGCAACTGTTTTATTCATTTTCCAGTTACCCGCGATAATTGGTTTACGCATTTTGTGCAACTCCTCTTTTAAAATAAATAGCAGAAATAGTTTCAAAAATTGGCTTTTTAAAACTATTGCAATAGTAAATTATTTGTCGTTAATAGCAGCTAAACCTGGTAATGTTTTACCTTCTAATAATTCTAGAGAAGCGCCACCACCAGTTGAAATGTGTGTGAATTTATCAGCAAAACCTAATTGTTCAGCTGCTGCTGCAGAGTCACCACCACCGATGATTGTTGTTGCATCTTCAAGGTTAGCAATTGCTTCACAAACACCAATAGTACCATTAGCAAAGTTAGACATTTCAAACACACCCATAGGTCCGTTCCAAACAACTGTTTTTGCACCAGCTAATGTTTCAGCAAATAACGCAATCGACGCAGGGCCGATGTCTAAAGCCATAACATCGCCTTCAATTTCGCCTTCAATTGTTTGTGTTGGTACGTCATTTGAAAATTCTGCTGCACAAATATTGTCAATTGGTAAAACTAATTTATCGCCAGCTTTTTCAATTAAGCTTTTTGCTAAATCAATTTTATCTGTTTCAACTAATGATTTCCCAATTTTCATACCTTTTGCTGCGTAGAAAGTATACGTCATCCCACCGCCAATTAAAATCTTGTCTGCTTTTGGAATTAAGTTTTCAATTACGCCAATTTTATCTGAAACTTTAGCGCCACCTAGGATAGCGATCATTGGACGTTTAGGATTTTCAACAGCTTCGCCGATGAATTTAATTTCTTTTTCCATTAAGAAACCGGCAACAGTTGGAATACCAGTTGAAGCAATCCCAACATTAGAAGCGTGTGCGCGGTGGGCAGTACCAAACGCATCGTTGACAAAAACATCGCCTAAAGATGCCCAGTATTTACCTAATTCAGCATCATTGCCGCTTTCTTTTTTACCATCAACATCTTCAAAACGTGTGTTTTCAAATACTAAAACGTCACCGTCTTGCATATTTGCAATTGCATCTTCTAATTCTTTACCTCGTGTTTCAGGTACAAAAGTTACATCTTTACCTAATAATTCACCTAAGCGTTTTGCTACAGGAGCTAAAGATTTACCTTCTTTATCTTCTTGTGTTTTAACGCGGCCTAAGTGAGAAAATAAAATAGCTTTGCCACCGTTGTCGATTACGTATTTGATAGTTGGTAAAGCAGCTTTGATACGCGTATCGTCGCCAATAACTCCGTCTTTTAACGGAACATTGAAGTCAACACGAACTAAAACTTTTTTATCTTTTAATTGAATGTCTTCGATTGTTTTTTTAGCCATCTTTAAGTTTGCCTCCTAAATTTATTTCATAAAAAAAGCGGAGAAGCGCGTCGCTTCCCCGCTTTAAAAGTACTACATTAGATTACGCAAGAGCGCAGATCTTATAATTTAGCGAAGTATTCTAAAGTACGAACTAATTGAGCAGTGTAAGACATTTCATTGTCGTACCAAGCAACAGTTTTCACTAATTGTTTGCCACCAACAGATAATACTTTAGTTTGAGTTTCGTCGAATAATGAACCATAAGTCATACCAACGATATCTGAAGATACGATTTCATCAGTGTTGTAACCGTAAGATTCGTTAGAAGCTTCTTTCATAGCTGCATTTACTTCGTCAGCAGTAACTTCTTTGTCAAGAACAGTTACTAATTCAGTTAATGAACCAGTTGCGATTGGCACACGTTGAGCAGCGCCGTCTAATTTACCGTTCAATTCTGGGATTACTAAACCAATAGCTTTAGCAGCACCAGTTGTATTAGGAACAATGTTTTCAGCAGCAGCACGAGCACGACGGAAGTCGCCTTTAGGGTGTGGTCCATCAAGAGTCATTTGGTCACCTGTGTAAGCATGGATAGTTGTCATTAAGCCTTCAACAATACCAAATTTGTCATTTAAAGTTTTAGCCATAGGAGCTAAACAGTTAGTTGTACAAGATGCACCTGAAATAACTGATTCTTTACCAGTTAATGTTTCATGGTTTACGTTGTAAACGATTGTTGGTACGTCGTTTCCACCAGGAGCTGTAATAATTACGCGTTTAGCGCCACCTTTTAAGTGTAATTCAGCTTTTTCTTTAGAAGTGAAGAAACCAGTTGATTCCAACACGATATCTACGCCTAGGTCGCCCCAAGGTAATTCTTCAGGGTTACGGTTAGATAAAACTTTTACTTCTTTACCGTTTACTGTGAAAGAACCTTCGTTTACTTCAACTGTTCCGTTGAAACGTCCTTGAGTAGTGTCATATTTTAACAAGTGAGCTAACATTTTTGCGTCTGTTAAGTCGTTGATTGCAACTACTTCGATTCCTTCTACATCTTGGATACGACGGAATGCTAAGCGTCCGATACGTCCAAAACCATTGATACCTACTTTAACTGTCATTAAAGATTTCCTCCTTATGAAAATCAGGTTTTTTATTTTAAAGGGTCTCCCCTTTTAAAATCTCATTAGCAGCAGCTTCATCAGTGAGAAGCCACGTTTGTTTTGGTGCATTTTGCATGTAAGCATTGATTGCTTTGGCTTTACTTTTGCCTCCAGCAACAGCCAAGATAAGTGGCACTGTTTGTAAATTCTTTAATTGCAAACCAATTCGTGGCACTTTATATACCACTTTCCCCGCTTCATCAAAGAAATAACCAAATGATTCCGCGACTGCGTTGGCTTGTTTTAACATCAATATTTCTTTTTCACTCATCTTACGTCTAGCAGCCATATGCAATGCTCGTCCAATACTATGGATAACACAATTGGCTTGGCTTATCAAGTTTAAGACTTCAAGGATTGAGGGCTCTTTCATCAATGAACGATACGTATCAGAACTCAATTGTTCTGGGACATATAATGCCCGATGTTCCCCATTAGACCTCATAGCCATCATAGCAGAAACTGAGTTAGCTTGTACAGTCAAAGCCTCCCCAATACCACCTCTAGCTGGTACAAAAAGGTTATGTCGTTCATTACTTTCAAGGTTGGTCAAACATTCAGCAACTTGGGCCATAGTTGTCCCACCCATTACCGCAATAATATTCTTGCCTTCAGGTAAAAGCACATCCAAAGATTCATTTAGACTTTCGCCAAAATTTTTCACGACTTTTTCTTGACGGTCACTATCACCAGCAGAAATTATACAGCGCGCAATACCAAAATGCTTAGCTAATTGTTTTTCCAACTGATGCATCCCAAAAAGTTGATCCATGACTTTTCCTAAATCAGTGAAAACTTTTTCACCTGTTTTAGTTAAGCTCATGCCGCTTTTCGTAACATCAATCAAAGCTAATCGCTTCAATAATTCTGTTTCAGTTCGTAGCACCCGTTCAGTCATGTTTAAACTATCTGCTAAATTACGGCGACCAATAGGCTGCATCCAGTAGATGTTACGCAATATTTTGTAGCGTTCTTGCAAAACATGTAGGATATCAGGAGCAACTGCTTCAATCAATTTTAAGTCATCAAGCATGATTACTCTCCTTTTTTACAGATGGACACATTACGTCCACCTTAGACCTATTTCGACCCATCAAGCCTAAAAAAATTTACTGCAAGTCAAATTACTTAACCTTACGGAGCTAATACTACCATTTTCGTAACCTTTGTGCAACTAAAAAGCACAAGAAAAAAACATCAAAAAATAGTTACTTTTTTTAATCGTTTTAATGCTTGCTAGAATAGCAAGTGATAAATCACACAAAGCTTCAACGTTCCTCTCATTTTTTTATTAGAGCACAAAAAAGAATAATCATTTCAGAAATATTCAATTCCACAGAAAATAATGTTAAAATAACTCCAGTAGCTTTATAACGAAAATTTTATAAAAAAAAGACATCTTCCTAGCTAGAAGATGCCATAACGCGCTCTAAGGGAATCGAACCCCTGTCTCAAGAACCGGAATCTTACGTGATATCCACTACACTAAGAGCGCCGAACATATGTTAGTTTAGCTAATAATTAGAATAAAATCAAGAGGAAAATACATGAAATTTCAACAAAGTTTTTCACAAAAGCAAAAACAATCGCAAAAGCTTGCTATGACACAGTCATTACAACAATCCATTCAGGTTTTACAATTTTCAATTGATGAATTAGCAGAATTTGTCGAAACCCAAGCAATGGAAAATCCATTAATAGAAGTTTCTGAAGCCAATTATGCTGTAACCTACTCTAAACCACGTTCCTCCAGTGGCGAAGAATTAAATTATCTGAGTCAAATTCCAGATAATCGCATTTCCTTATTTGAATATCTCATTGATCAAGTCCACTTGAACTATCGTGATACTTTTTTACGTGACATCGTTTTATTTTTATTAGAATACGTTGATTTAAACGGCTTTTTAACCATTGATTTAGATGAAGTTAGCACCAAAATGAAAGCTACCAAAATACAGGTTTTGGATGCCTTAACCCTAGTTCAACAACTCGATCCCGCCGGTGTAGGTGCCCGTAATCTCCAAGAATGCCTAATGTTACAAACCGAACGAGATGATTCGGCACCAAATTTAGCTTATCTTATCCTAGAGGAACATTTCGAAGCGCTGGTAAATCGCAAATGGCCTGACTTAGCCAAAAATTTAAATATTCCGGTTAGTGAAGTACAAGAAGTATTCGATTATATTCAGACCCTCACCCCAACTCCTGGAGCGAGTTTTGGCACCACCGATGGCCTCTATATTATTCCTGATTTAACCGTCAAAATAAGTGATACTGGGAAAATTAAAATTACCAGTAATCGTCGCGGTATGCCAGAAATGCACTTTCAGCAAAGCTACTTTGACGAGATGGCAAAAAAAGCTGATGCAGAAACGCAGAAATATCTAAATGAGAAAAAACAAGATTTTGACTCCCTAAAAAAAATGGTACAACAACGTGGTGATACCATTTTACGGGTGGGTCAAGCGATTATTGCTCACCAACAAGAATTCTTTTTAAATGAAAATCGTCCGATTAAACCTTTAATCTTAAAAGACATCGCTGAAGAATTGGACATTCATGAATCAACTGTTAGCCGAGCCGTTAATGGAAAATATTTGGAAACAGATTTTGGCATTTTTGAATTGAAGCACTTCTTCAGTCAAAAAATTGGTATTCAAAATGAAAGTGGTGAAGATTTATCTACTGATAACGTTAAGGTACGTCTGAAAGATCTGGTCGACAACGAGGATAAAGGTAAACCGCTCTCCGATCAAAAATTAGTTGATTTACTAAAAGCAGAAGGAATTGACATTTCGCGCCGAACAGTAGCAAAATACCGTGATGCATTGAAAATTCCTAGTTCAAGTAAGCGCAAACGTTTCGATTAGGTTATAAAAAAACAAGTAAAAATGCGATGATATAATTAGACACATCCACATTGAAAGCTCTTATCCTAATCAAATGCGCCGCCACTAGACTTAAAGTCTAGTGGCGGCGCATTTGATTATATTTAGTTTTTTCTACTTTACCTTTGTTCCATTACTACACTATCACCTTTTGTGATACAAAATGTTTTGTCTGCAAGATTGGCTGCTAAAGTTACGGAAGAACCTGTTTTATTACTACGGGTAATAATAATATCACTCGTACTAGGTGTTTGTACTTCAATTGTGCCATTAAGATCAAAGGCTGTTTCTTGATTACGAAACTTTAATAACGCAAACAATTTTTTTACTATTGGACGTTGTACTTCTGCTTTGATTTCAGTAAGATCATAATAATGCCGGTTAATATTTCGTCCTTCTTTAGTTTGTTCTAATAATGTGATGTCGTTTTTTCCCGCCAAAAGTCCGACATAATAAATTTGCGGAATCCCCGGAGCAAAACATTGTAACACTCGGGCTAACAAGTAGCTACGATCGTTATCTCCTAAAGCACTATAATAGGTACTATTAATTTGGTAGATATCTAAATTGTTATAACTAGCGGAGGAATAAACTTTTTTTACATTTGCTCCAACTTTATATAGTTCTTCTGAAGTAAAATTTAATTCTTCTTCTGATAATAAATCTCTTGCATCAACAACGCCAATGCCATCATGGGTATCAAGGGTTGTAAATTGCTTCATGGGGCTCATCATTAACCACTTAGCCAAACGATCTGAACGCCCACTATATAAAGCATGTAGTGTTAACATAGGTAAAGCAAAATCATAAATAAAATAGTCATGTTTGGCAATGTTCATTTGAATGGTGTAATGTTCATGAATTTCTGGCAGTAATTCTGTACCATACTTAGATGCTTCTTTTCTAACCTCATCTAAAAGTGTCCAAATTTCAGGTTCCACAAAAAAGTCATTCGTATCTAATTTTTTAATCGCATAAGCAAAAGCATCTAAACGAATTAAAGAGCAGCCATGACTGGCCATGTCTCGAATCGTTTCCTTAATAAAGGTTTTTGTTACCTCTTTTGTGACATCTAAATCAATTTGTTCTTCCCCAAAAGTATTCCAAACTTCTTCTTTACTATTATCCAAAAACGTTACTTCTTGAAAAGGGGCTTTGTCCTTACGTTTATAAATCAAATCGATATCAGCTTGTGTTGGACGTCCAGGTGGGAAAAATTCATGAATACGAATAAACATTTCTTTGTAAGGGGAATCTTCATGTTTTGCAACAAAATCTTTAAAATATTCAGATTCACGAGAAATATGATTAATCATAAAATCAAACATTAAATAGTATTCTTCACCTAAGGCTTCAATTTCTGACCACTTGCCAAAAGTTGAATCTACAACCCGATAATCACTCGGTGCAAAACCACGATCTCCCGTGGAGGGAAAAAATGGAAGTAAGTGAATACCTCCAATAACATCTTTTAAATATTCATCTGCCACCATTTTTAACTCTTTTAAGTTTTTACCTAAACTGTCCGCATATGTGATAAGCATAGTTTCATTTTTAATTTTCACCTGTCACCCTCCTCATTTTCTTTTAGTAATTACTCAAAATGATACTTTGATATGCCTCTAAAGAAAGGTTATCTTTAATTAAATCAATATCCGGATAATTATTAAGAAGCAAATGGCGATATTCTTGTGAAATTTCAATTTGCTGTTGTTTATTACTGAAATTAACAGCCACTATTATTTTCTTTTCCTCCAGTTGACGTTCGTATACAATTGTGTGCATACTCGATTCACATGGAATAAATTTGCCATAAATAACTACATCTCGATAAATGGGGTCTCGTCTCAATGCAATTAATCTTCGATAATGATTTAAAACAGATTCTGAGTCACTATCTTCTATCTCGACATTAATTTTAGAATAATTAGGATTAACTTTAAGCCAAGTTGTCTCTCCTTGAGTAAAACCGGCAAATGGCTGATTATTCCATTGCATTGGTGTGCGAGAGTTATCCCGACTTCGTTTAAATAATCCATAAAAAGCATCTTCTGGGGTTACTTTAGCTTGAATAGCCCGTTCATACTGATCCAATGTCGCCAAATCATCGTAATCTGTAAGAGAATCCATCCAAATATTTTCCATTCCTATTTCTTGTCCTTGGTAAATAAAAGGAGTGCCATGGAGCATCATAAAAAGAGTCCCCAACATCTTTTTAGAAGTATTAGAAATATCTGCGGATGGAATGTACTTATTAATGGAACGTGGTTGATCGTGATTTTCCAAATATTTGGCGCCCCATCCCACTTGCTGGGTGATTACTTCATTATTAAAAATAGCCTTTTTCAAATCAGCGACAGACCAATTAGATTGTTGATGCCACTCTCCTGTTTCAGGGACATCAATGTCAGTGTAACTAAAATCAAAGACCATGCGAAAAACACCATCTTCTCCGATATAGTCTTTCAACTGCTCAAAAGGAACATCTGCTTCTGCAACCGTAAAACTATTATGAGCACGAAAAGTTTTATGATCAAGCTCTTGTAACCAATCCAAAATTCCGGGTTGATTTAAAATATAGCGCCCTACCCAACATAGCCCATCTTCACCATCTGCTGGAAAATTGCCATAAGTAATAGTCTTTTTCAAATTTAAAATTGCATCAATTCTAAAGCCTCCTAAACCTTTTTCCAACCACCAATTAATCATATCAATTATTGCTTGACGCACATCAGAATTTTCCCAATTCAAATCCGGCTGCTCTTTAGCAAAACAATGAAAATAATACATATTTTCTTCTCCAGGAACTTTTTCCCACACCGAACCACCAAAATAGCTACGCCAGTTATTGGGTGGCTGCCCGTTTCTTCCTTCTCTAAAAATATACCAGTTTCGATAGGAAGATTTGGGATTTTTTAGTGCTTCTTGAAACCAAGGATGTTGATCAGACGTATGATTCACAACTAAGTCCATCAGTATTTTCATATCCATTTTATCTGCGGTAGCAATTAAAGCATCCATATCTTCCATCGTGCCAAACATCGGGTCAATATCTTGATAATCTGCAATATCATATCCTCCGTCAATCATAGGAGATTTATACACTGGAGATAGCCACAAAACATCAACACCTAAATTTTTCAAATAAGGTAAACTTTCTTTGATTCCTAACAAGTCCCCGATGCCATCTTGATTGGCGTCTTTGAAACTACGGGGATATATTTGATAGACAACTGCTTCTTTCCACCACTCACGATCAAATTTCAAGACTTTCTGTTCCTTGTTCTTTATATAAGATACTTTGGTAGGGTTGTAATTCAAGTACTTCACCATCCTTTATAACTTCACCATAATTTATTAACAAAATATTCTGAATTTCTTTTTGTAAAGGCAACGCGATGGATTCGTTCGTCACGTTACTAATTAAAACAAGTCGCTCTCCATTTTTTTCACGATAATAGGCAATAACACCTGAAATATCTTGTAGGACTGGAATACTACGTCCGCATATCATCAATTCTTGTAAATCTACTTGTTTACGAACAGCTATCATCTTTTTAAAAAAATTTAACAATGATGTAGGGGTGCGCTTTTGTGCTTCATAATTTAATTGAGAATAATTAGAATTGACCGCAAACCAAGGCTTAGTTTCACTAAAACCAGCATTTTTGCAATTACTCCATTGCATCGGTGTACGGCTATTTTCGCGACTTTCTCTATTTATTTGTGCTAAAGCCTGCTCAGGTGTCATGCCACTTAATAAATAATCGTGATAACTATTGTGGGTTGCTAAATCTACATAATCCGCAATAGATTCTTTAGGATAATCTTGCATACCAATTTCTTGCCCTTGGTAAATAACCGGAATACCACGTAAGAAGAAATAACTCATATTCCACGCTGAAATACTATTGAAGTTAATTTCAGCTTTAGGAATCAAACGATCAGGCATTCGTGGTAAATCATGATTTTCCAAAAAATTAGTAAAAAAGACACGATCATTAGCCAGAGTCTGTTTTTTAAATAATTGTTTCTTTAACAAATTAACAAATTCTTTGGCGTTATTGCGATACTTCACATCTTGAATTGAATAAGCTGTATGATAAAAATCAAATATACTTGAAAAATAACCGCCTTCACCGAAATATTCTTCCCAGTTATCTGAATTAGGAACATCCATTTCAGCAATTGTTAAAATGTCTTGTTTTGCAAAAACCGTGTCACGCATTTCAGCTAAAAAATCCCCAATCCCAGTCGCATTCCGATAATGCTCCCACGTTGTAACCAAACCATCTGGACCATCGGCCGGCAAATTATTTTCGGAGTAAATTTTCTTTATATGCGCAATAGCATCAATTCGAAAACCAGCTACGCCTTGGTTCAACCAATAGTCAATAATTTCATAAAGTTTTCGCCGCAGTTGCGGATTTTCCCAATTCAAATCTGGTTGTCCTACAGTAAAAAGATGCAAATAATATTTATTCGTACCAGCAATTTTTTCCCAAGCACTACCACCAAAGATAGAACGCCAATTGTTAGGAGGATTATTCCCAATACCTTCTTTAATTACAAAATAATCGGCATATTCACTTTCTAAATCTGCCATTGCCTTTTTAAACCACTCGTGTTCTGTAGATGTATGATTAATTACTAAATCCATTAAAACTTTAATATTTTTTTCTTTAGCCACTTGTATTAACATAGCAAAGTCTTTGTTTGTGCCAAAAGCTGGATCAATTTGATAATAATCAGCAATATCATACCCATTATCAAGCATCGGGGAGGTGTTCACCGGACTAATCCAGATGACATTCACACCAAGATCAACTAAATCGACCAAATGTTGTGTAATTCCAGGAATATCACCAACACCATCGTCATTTGTATCTTGGAAACTTTTGGGATAAATCTGATATCCTATGGCCTGATGCCACCATTTTCTTTCAACAGACATGTTCTAAACCTTCCTTACTTCACAGCCCCATCTGAGATACCGCGAATAATGTTCTTTTGTAAAATTAAAAAGAGAATAATAATTGGTATGATGGTAATTAAAACTGCTGGGAAAATTAAATCCCAAGCATTACCGTATTGACCAGATTGAATCTTGGCAAAATAAATCGATAACGTTAGCGTCTTTTGTTCTCCATTGCCGATTACTAAAAATGGAAGTAAATAGTCATTCCAAATCCACATTGCATTCATGATAATCACTGTCATTGTAGTTGGGCGAACCAGAGGCATAATCACTTTAAAATATACTTGGAAAACTGAGGCTCCATCAATAATTGCCGCTTCTTCCAACGCTACAGGAACACTTTTCATAAATCCATGATATAAAAAAATTGACATACTCATTCCAAATCCACCGTACATCAAAATCAAACCCACTACATTTTTCAAACCAACATTGTCAAATAAGCTAATCAAAGGATACATCACTGCCTGAAAGGGAATTAACATGGAAGAAGTAAAAAATAGTAACATAAAACTTGAGACATTGGATTTATAACGCACCATCATCCACGCTACACTGGAAGAGATAATCACAATCAAAGTTACGGCAACCACTGTAATCAAAACAGTTAGCCAAATTGAATTAGCTAAATCAATTTCTTTTATAGCATTAATAATGTAAGTAAAATTCAAACTCTTTGGTAGGGCTAGTGGTGTTTTAACGATCTCACTTTGAGATTTAAAAGAATTGATTACTAAAAAACTAATTGGAAATAAAGTATAAATCGCCATAACCGTTAAAATAATGTATCTTATCAAACCATTTTTTTTAGATTTTCGAATAAACGATTTCATTACATCTCAACCTCTTTCTTTTTAGTAATCGCTACTTGGGTTAATGAAACAACTGCAATAATGATAAAGAAAATGACAGCTTCGGCCTGAGCTAATCCGTAGTTATTTGAACTATCTTTTGGTGCTCGTAAAATTTGCAATGCCAACATTCGCGTATTAAATTCTCCATTAGTTAAAGCTACGTTTGGATCTAGCAATTTAAAACAACTCGATAAAACCATAAAGAAAACGATAGTAAATGAAGGCATCAACATTGGAAGCGTGATTTTTTTGAAGCGTTGCCAAGCATTCGCTCCATCGATTGAAGCAGCTTCATATAACTCACCTGGGATATTATTTAGACCCGTAATATAAATAATCATCATGTAGCCGGCCATTTGCCAAGTCACTACCATTAACATAGCGAATAAATTTTTGGTATTGTCTTGTGTCATATTCGTTAGAAAACTAATTGGCAACAGTCCGTCTGGTCCAAAGAGATTTTTAGAAAAAATATTTTCAAAAATAAACAACCAAATAAACCCTAAAGCTAATCCTCCTAGTAAGTTTGGTAGAAAAAAAGTCGCACGATAAAAACCTACAGCTTTGCCGATACTATTCACTAATAACGCTAACGCTAAGGCTACAACATTTACTATAATAACCGCTAAAAAGGTAAATTTTAATGTGTAAAAAAAGGCAGCTCGAAAGCTATCATCTTGGAAAGCTTTTAGATAATTATCAAAGCCCACCCACGCGTCAAAAACGCCACCTCCACCAGCAAAGTAAGCACCTCGCCATGCAGAAAAGGAATAAAGAAAGCCAACAATAAATGGAATAATTACAACACAAGAATAAAGAATTACTGCAGGAATGGTAAAGGGTGCAAACCAGCGTTTGTAAACATTTTTCATGGTATTTCCTCCTAGATTGTAGCAACATATTATTTTTTACTATCAATAAAAAATAAGTTTAATCAAACGGAACTTTTCAATCTGAATAGAAAAAGCAGGTCTTAGCTTATATAAGGTTTTTAAACCTTATGACTAAGAACCCGCTCTACTTAATTTTTAGTCATAAGAACTATCAGCTTTTAACTCTTCCCATTTCTTAATAATTTTATCTGCAAAATCTGGATAAGTGGATTCATCCCAATTTGCTTTTGTCATATAGTTTTCTTTTAACTCATTACCACAAATTCTAAAAAGTTTCCTGGTGAAGCATTAAATGGATTGGACAATGTTTTACCTGTTTTAGCATATTCTACCAATGCTTTATTTAAGGTATTGCTACCTTCACTATTTTCCAAATCATTAAACAAAATGAATCCTGATTCGTCTTTTAAGAATTTTAGACCGCGATCAGATGTATACAGCCAAACCAAGAAATCTTCTGCTTTCTTGATTTTTTCTTTTGAAACTTGTTTATTAATAATCCAATAATTCGGTACAAACTCTGGAATAGTTTGATTAAAATCTTGTGATTTCCAGCCATCAATTTTAATATCAGAGTCTGCGAATGGCATTTTAATAGGAATTATATCTAAAGTCGCTAACATCTCTTTATTTAGTTTATTTAAAGTAGGATAAATCCAGTTTCCTTGTTTAATAAAAACACCCTTGTGATCAGCAAATAACTGTAAAGAATTATCATAACTTCCTTCAGTTCCGTTAATGAAATCTGCGCCCCGTTTTAAAGGTGTGTCCGTACCTGCAGCATGGCTAGTGTTATATTCTAAAACTTCCATGTATTTAACCAGAGCATCTTTCATTTCAGCGAATTTTTTAGGTTTAGAATATAGGGCATCAGAATAGCTTGTATAAACGGTATTCATCGCTACATTGATCATATGATCTGAATATGTCCATTTTTCAGCACCGGCTTCTACAAAAATTCCAGTTAATCCTTTTGTCAACTCTGTTTTTTCTTTTGCAAGTTCGTATTTGTGACCGTTTAAGGTAACCGTTGCAGTGGTGTTGTTTTGAATAAAATCATTAACTTTGTTTGTAAAATCATTAAATTCTTCATAATTTACTGTCTTTAAGTCTTTTAAAATTTCATCGGTTTTAACATTTGGAAATAAGTCAGCTAAAACATTCGTATCAACAATATAGCCGTAGCCTTCCATAGTATATGGTAAACCAAAGTTGGTTTTATCATCAGCTTGCAAACGCATATTTTCAGGAACTTCGTTAGCCAATTTTTTCAATTCCTTATTGGTCGCATCATTTAGATTAAACATAAAATCGCCATCTTTTGGTCCCCATGTAACGAGACTATTCGTGGCAAAAATGGCAGGTGCGTTTTTTGAGGTCATTTCAGTATTCATCGTTTCAGTAACATCTGCGCCAGAACCAGGTGAAAAAGTTTTAACTTTAATTCCACTTTCTTTTTCATAGTCTTTGGCTAAATTTTTTAACGAATCTGAGATTTCACTTTTTGTATTAAATATATAAAGTTCATCATTGGCCGAGTCTTTTCCTCCACTACAACCTGTCAGTAATAGTGTCGCAGCAACTGTGATTAAGCCCAATCCGAAAAATCTTTTTTTCATGTTTAGATCCCCCTCTAATTTTCCATCAAACATTTATTGTTTTCGCTTTCATTTGATGCACCAAGTATATGTCAATCGTTTTCATATGTCAAACGTTTTCATATATTTTTTTGATTGCTATTACAGTGTTTTCGACTATAATAAAGAGTACGATATAGTAAAAACAGCAACAATATTTTGTGTGCAAACATTTACAAAATAACTTTGTTGCTCTAAAGGAGTTAAATATGGCTAGTATTGAAGATGTTGCAAAAAAAGCTAAAGTATCCGTCACTACGGTTTCACGAGCTTTAAACGATCATCCTTATGTTTCGGATAAAACGAAGAAAAAAATTTTTAAAGCAATGGAAGAATTAAATTATTTTCCTAATAGCGTAGCACAACAGTTACGGGGAAAACGGACAAACATGATTGGTGTAATTATCGCCTACATTACAAATCCTTTTTTTGCCAACTTAATTAACGCAATTGAAAAAACAGCAATTGCAAAGGGTTATCACTTAGTAGTAATGCAAACACAAGGTAAACCGGAATTAGAAAAATTTTATTTGGAAATGATTCAAAAAAAACAACTTGATGGAATTATTATGACTAACTTAGAGGTAGCCACTGACACAATTTTACAGCTCATTGCAGAAAATAAAATTGTTTTATGTAACCGCTATATTGGAATAAAAGAACTGGATGTCATTCAAATTGATGAACGAAAAGCAAGTTATGCGGGTACAAAACTCTTACTAGAAAAGGGACATAAAAAAATTGCGTTTTGTACCGGGAATATCATGAATCCACAAGACTTACGTTATAAAGGCTATCAAGATGCTTTGAATGAATTTGGTGTTGAAATTGATGAAGATTTATTTTATCCACATCTGATGGGAATTCAAGGTGGACGCATTTTTGTTCAAAAAATTTTAAGCCAAGATGTTCCTCCTACAGCTGTTTTTACAAACGGAGATGAAGTAGCTGCAGGTATTATTAGTGAAGCACGGAAACATAACCTATTAATCCCAACTGACTTAGCTGTCTTAGGTTTTGATGATCAGCCAATTGCCTCGTTGACTAATCCGGAAATCACAACTATTCATCAACCAATTGAAGAAATGGGGCGATTAGCTGCAGAAAGCTTAATTGCTAAAATTGAAGGGCACGAATCTCCTACGAGAGCTGCTAAACTTGATACATTCATCAAGGTGCGTGAATCTGTTTAGACGTGAAAGTTAATCTATTTTATAACTAAATCACCCACATATTAAAAAAATCACATCATTTACAATTTTCCCTTCAACAATAAAAGAGGAAGACAAGAATTTTTTTCAAAAAAACCTTGTCTTCCTCTGAAAAATATTATATACGCACGAAATTTTTACTTTTGCTCTAAGATTAAATTGCAAACTATTTTTATGATGAAAAAAATGATTATTTAAATTTTCACTGCGAATCTCCTCACCCTTTTTTCCTTTCTGGACTCACCCAAGTACCACTTCCGTATCCTAAAATTGTCTTAATTGCAGGAATGAACGTCGTCAAAATAGTTAAAGCGTTCATCATCCAATAAAACAGCATATAAAAAGGGGCAAACAGTAGATACTTCAACTTTTTACCATTGTCATCCATAACTAATGCTGCTCCTAATTGCATAAGACCAGCGAGCATCTGAAAACTGACAAAAATGAAGGCCATTGCAAACATATGAAATACTCGTTCATAATTTTGAGTGCTCAAAAATTGAAATAATGTAATGAAAAATAAAACTGTAGAGCACCAAAAAAACAACGACCAGATAATGCTTAGTGTTTGATCAATATACATCATTAACTGCGAAAAGTATTTAATCGGATGTGCTACGATTTTAGGAAAATTGGTTAACCAGACTTCTGTTCCACCTTTGGCCCAACGTTTTCGTTGGCGATACAACATTTTTAGAGTGTCTGGAACCATCATATAAAACATAATATTAGGGGCAAAGACTGGGACCCAGCCTAATAATTGCTCATCCCAGGCAACACTAATATCTTCTGTAGCGCGATCTTGTCGAAATAATCCCGCATCAATTAAGGCTGTCCTGCGGTACATGGTATTGGCTCCGCTAAACGCGTACATTGTATTTAGCGTTCCAGCTTGGCTGCGCTTAATAACACCTACGATACTTGAAAATTCTACAGTTTGTGCTTTTTCAATAATTTTAGAACGATTTAAAACATCCATATTACCTGTTACCGCACCGATATTAGCGCTACCAGAATCAATAAAATAATTTATATATTTCACTAAGGCATCTGCTTCTGGAATTGTATCGGCATCATTACTTAAAATATACTCACCCCGCGCAAAGCCAATTCCGACATTAAAAGCATGAGCCTTACCTTTATTTTTTTCGATTCTTACAACACGCAACTTTTCTTCTTTTTGGGCTATTTCTGCCAGAATTTTAGGTGTATTATCTGTGGAACCATCATCCGTTACCAATACTTCATAATTTACATAATGAAGATTGTGAAGTAAATAAGTCAGGGTCTGTTCTATCACTACTTCTTCATTGTGCGCCGGTATCATAATGGTTATAAAAGGTTCATCTTCTTTAGCAATAGCACGAAAAGTTGTTTTTTTGTAACGAAATAAAAAGCGATAACAAACAACGCCTATGAACCAAACAAAAGCACCTAAAATCGGATAAGTAAACAAAATAAATAAAATAATATTAAAAAAAAGATCTAGTACCGCATTACCGGTAATTTGAATATTCATTTTCTCCCCCCCTCATCATAAATTTTTTCAATTTGATTGGCAGATAGATTTTTTTCTTCCGGTACAACATAGTTTTTAACAGTAGTACGAAATTCCTCTGGACCAAACTGCTTATTAAAAAATTGCGTTAATGCATATCTTTTTTTTAGCATTTTGTCAAAATCATAAGTAATATTTTTGCGATAGTCATGCTTAATGCGATAATTGCTGCGTAGCGTCATAAAGACAGAAAATATAATTGCTCCTAGGAAAAATATACCAAATATCTGAAGTAAGAAATAAAACGATTCTTTGCCTTCTTGATATGTCCAAATCGGAGTAATCTTTTTGAAACGGCGAAGCAAAGTCGAGGTAAGTGTCCAATAGATGGGAATAAAAACAGCACACCACCCTAAAATCGTTAATACAATTGTTCTTATCTTTAAAAGCCAGTGCCCTTGTTCAAAAAAATAATCTTCATAAACAATTTCTTGTTGTTCTACTTTTGACGCAACTTTGTTTGTCTTTTTTTCATTTTGGCTACCCATCATCGTTCCTCCTTTTCTTTTATTATTCTTTAAACAGGCATTTTTTACAATTAAAATGATAATTATTGACGAAATTAATCAATTAGCCTTTTTATTCCATCAATTTGTTACCCTTTTGAATAAAAAAAAGCCTGCATAAAATGCAGACTTTTTTTATTATATTTTTTATTCCTCTTCTTCGTCATCAAAGTCATCTAAATCATCATCATCATCGATAATGGTTAAATCTTCTTCAATGTTTCCTGGTACTTCTTCTTCATCGTCAGAATTATCATCGGCGCCAATTTCTTGTAAGTCGCTGTTGTATGCAGAGATTTCTTCGTCATCATCATCATCATCGTCATCATACAATTCTTTGTCGTCTTCATCTTCTGGATCGGCATCTTCTGGATCATCGTCATTGTAATCGATGGCATCCTCATCATCGTTAATAAAGGCGTTAACCTTTTTACGTTTGCGTTTACGTGGTGTGTCTTCTTCATCTTCATCAAGACCATGAGACAATTCTTCATCAATTGAGTCGATGGCGTACCATGAACGCAAACCCCAGCGATTTTCACCTAATGAGATAAAGCTGCCGTCAATGTTTAAGTCGGTATAAAATTGTGCCAATAAATCACGAATCTCGCTATCTGATTTCCCCAAATACGTTTGGATTTGGTTTACTAAATCCGAAAACTCCATTACGTCGCCACGTTGCTCTAAAATTGCATGAGCAACTTCGATCATGGACAACTCGTTTTTGTTTGCCCCTTCAAATACTGTAATTTCCAAAATAGGACACGTCCTTTCGCAGTCTACGCTTTATCATACAAAAATGTACTGAAAAAATCAATTTATTTCGTAAAATTAAGCTGTGAAATCCAAGCTAATTTGATATTCTCCTACTCGTTTGTCAGCCATATACAAATCATAGTCAATAAAAATTGTACCAGACATCGGGCGATCTTTTAAACTAACATGAAGATTTCTAGTAAATGTACCAAAATACATCATCCCATAAGGAGTCGTATAGCTCGTTTCTAATTTTTTCTTATAATCAAATTTCAAGCGCAAACGCATTTCCCCCGAGCGCGTTAGCTGCACCGTGCCATCTGGCATAATCTTAATAATGACAGGAATTTTTTCGCCATTTTCTTGCACTTCTTGATAACGAATGTACAATTTATCACCAATGGTTACTAATTGTCCAGGTAAATCAAAAGTAAAGTCTTGCACTTCATTGTGTTGTTTAACTTGGGTTTTCAAATGAATTGAAACCGGCACACCATTTTTTAAATCCATTTTTTTGTATCCTCCACTTCACACTATCATCCTAAAAAGCGTTGCCTTATTTTCGCGGACTACTCTTCTTTAGTTTCATTCTTCACAGTTTTGCCCCTTTTGTCAAACATTGCGTCTATTTCAAGGCCTTCTGTTATTTTTCCATAGCTTTTTCGTATATAATGAAAGAAAAGTGATGATCAAGGCTTGACAAAAAACATAATGCTAAAATGATTGTCATTGTTAAAAATACTTTTCAAGCAATAAACCTTTAATTTAGGAGTTAACCTATGAATATAAGTTTAGATCAAACAATTTATCCCAACCAACAAGCTCTTTTGCCCTTTGCCTTAACCGATGTCTTAATCGAATATGTCAGCGAGAATAAGCAACCTTTATTACATTTTTGGCAATTGGAGAATACGATGATTTTAGGGATGAAAGATACGCGAATTCCTCATTTAAAAGCTGGTGTTCAAACCTTGCAACAGGCAGGTTACCCGCCTGTAATCCGCAGTGCTGGTGGATTAGGCGTTATTAGCGATCCCGCTATTTTGAATATTTCCTTAATTGTTCCTCGTAAAGATCAGACTACAGATACAGCTTATGAGAAGATGTACCAACTAACACAACTAGCTTTTCCCGAGCTTTCCATTACAACTGGTGAAGTTTTTGATTCCTATTGTCCAGGAACTTACGATTTAAGCTGTGGCGGAAAAAAGATCGCCGGTATTGCCCAGCGAAAAATCAAAGATGGTATTGCTATTATGATGTATCTCAGTGTCGCAGGTCCTCAAAAAGAACGTGGACAAATTGTAAAAGATTTTTATTCCACTAGTTTAAGGCAAAAATTTGGACAAAATGGGTATCCACCAGTAAATCCTGCTAGTATGACAACTGTATCTACAGTATTAAAAGAAAAATTAAGTATTGCGCAAACAAAATCCCGCTTTTTAACAGCCTTTTCACAATTTACAAAAAAAAATATTGTGCAAACTGATAGCCACCAGTGGTTATCCAGAGAAAATAAAAGCGCCGCTTATAAAGACAAATTAAGCCGAATGATTACCCGTAATGAGATTCTCGACAATTTATAAATTTATCTTGTATGAAGTATGAAAAAATGAACTCATACATTCTTATCAAATCAAAAAAAGGAGTAAAACGATGATGACTTTATATAAAGATCAAAAATTACCAATTGAAAAAGTATTTCGTGATCCCGTTCATAATTATATTCATGTCCAACATCAAGTAGTTTTGGACTTAATCAACTCAAAAGAAGTGCAACGTCTAAGACGCGTTAAGCAGCTAGGAACTTCCTCTTTCACCTTTCATGGAGCGGAACATAGCCGTTTTTCACATTCTCTTGGTGTTTATGAAATTACCCGTCGTATTTGTGATATTTTTGAACGAAATTTTCCGGTTGCTAAAATTGGTGCTGGAGGTTGGGATGACAATGAACGCTTGGTAGCGTTATGTGCGGCACTGCTTCATGATGTGGGTCATGGTCCTTTTTCTCATACTTTTGAACATATTTTCCACACTGATCACGAAAAAATCACTGTCGAAATTATTACTTCACCAGAAACTGAGGTCTATCAAATTTTAAATAAAGTTGCACCTGGTTTCCCAGAAAAAGTTGCAAGCGTCATCACTCATGACTATCCAAATCCGCAGGTCGTACAAATGATATCCAGCCAAATTGATGCTGATCGAATGGATTATTTATTACGCGATGCCTATTTTACTGGAACAGAATACGGTACTTTTGATTTAACACGTATCTTACGAGTTATTCGTCCGTATGAAGGCGGTATTGCTTTTGCCATGAATGGAATGCATGCGGTGGAAGATTATATTGTCAGTCGTTATCAGATGTATGTCCAAGTCTATTTCCATCAAGTTTCCCGTAGTATGGAAGTCTTGTTAGAACATTTATTAAACCGCGCCCATGAACTATACAACGAAAATTCTGATGTGTTTGAACAACACTCGCAATTATTGATTCCCTTTTTAAAAGAAGAATTTACTTTATCAGATTACTTAAAATTAGATGATGGTGTTTTGATTACTTACTTTATCCAGTGGGTGGACGAAGATGACGCTATTTTAAGTGACTTAGCCAATCGTTGGTTATCTAGAAAACCACTAAAATCAGCTAAATTCAAAGAAAACCAACAACACTTAATCGAAGTATTATGCAAATTAGTAGAAGAAGTTGGCTACAATCCAAAATACTACACCGCTATTAATTCTAGCTATGATTTGCCGTATGATTTTTACCGTCCGAAATCTGGCGTTCATCGCACGCAAATTGAGTTACAACAAAAGGATGGTACTTTGGTAGAACTTTCAAAAGTAAGTCAGTTAGTCGCCGCATTGGCAGGACAAAAGACAGGCGATCATCGTTACTATTTTCCAAAAGAGATGGTAGATCGTTCCTTACAAGATAATTATGATCTTTTTAGTGATACTTATGCCGAATTTGCCCGCCACATAAAAAATGGCGAATTAGTCGAATAGCTACATCCAAAGCCTACTCCTTTTGCTCTTGTGTACTAGCAAAAGGAGTAGGCTTTTAGTAAAATAGAAAGCGTCTCGTGCTTTTTATTTTTTTCATTTTATGTAGCCAAATAAAAGACAACCATTCATTTAGGAGGATTTTTTTATGAGTATTAAATTAGTTGCCATTGATATTGACGGCACTTTATTGAACAGTGCTGGCGAATTAACAAAAGGAGTTAAAGATGCTTTACAAACGGCTAAAAAAAAGGGAGTCCGAATTGTTTTATGTACTGGGCGCCCTCTACCAGGTGTAAAAGAATATTTGAATACATTAGATTTACTGAGTGCTGACGATTATGTCATAACATACAATGGTTCATTGGTACAAAATGTTGCCACTCAACATACCGTTTTTTCTGCTAGTCTAACAAAAAACGATTATTTGAATGTAAATTATATGGCACAAAAATTAGGGGTGCACTTCCACGTTTCAGGTGTCGATGCAATTTTTACAGCTAATCGGGATATTAGCCCTTACACAGTTCACGAATCAACTTTGGTCCATATGCCCATTAAATACCGTACTTCCGATGAAATGGTGAAAAATGCGTATGACATGATTAAAATGATGATGATTGACGAACCTGACATTTTAGACCATGCCATTACGCAACTTCCTCTTGATTTTAAAGAACAATACAATATTGTAAAAAGCGCACCTTTTTACTTGGAAATCTTACACAAAGGTGCAAATAAAGGGATTGCACTCGCGAAATTAGCTGAACACTTAAACATTGCCCAAGCAGAAGTCATGGCTATTGGTGATAACGAAAATGATATGGCGATGTTGGAATATGCAGGAGTTGGTGTCGCTATGCAAAATGCCGTTGCCAAAACAAAAGCTATTGCCAATTACATCACCGCATCTTCAAACGACGAAGACGGCGTAAAAGAAGCAATTGAAAAATTCTGCTAACTAAAAAATAAAAAGCAACGTCAAGCAAGTTAGTAACTTATTTGACGTTGCATTTTTAATTATTTACGAAACTGGGCTTCATACAACGCACGGTAAGCGCCATTGTTTGCCATTAGCTCTTCATGGCTACCTTGTTCTAGAATACCTGCTGGACTAACTACTACGATTCGTGTCGCATGTTTTATCGAGGCCAAGCGATGGGCAATAATTAACGTTGTTCGACCTTTTGCCAGTGAATTTAAGGATTCTTGAATAACTTGTTCTGTCTCAGTATCTAACGCCGATGTAGCTTCATCCAAAATCAAAATGGGAGGATTTTTTAAAAACATACGGGCAATGGCTACACGTTGTTTTTGCCCACCGGACAATTTGACTCCCCGCTCACCAATTTGCGTTTCAATTCCTTCTGGCATCTGAGCTAAAACACCATCTAAGTGTGCCAATTTCGCTGCCGCCATAATTTCTTTGTCAGTTGCGTCTAACCGTCCATATGCAATATTTTCTTTAATACTCCCTGGAAATAAGAACACATCTTGTTGTACAATACCAATTTGACTGCGCAATGAAGTTAAGGTCATCTTTCGAATATCCGTTCCATCAATCGTAATTACACCTTTCGTCACATCATAAAAACGTGGTAACAAATTACATAATGTTGTTTTTCCAGATCCACTTTGACCGACAAAAGCGACTGTTTCCCCAGGTTTAATCGCCAGATTAATGTGATCTAAAACTTGTTTTCCTTCTGCATAAGAAAATGAAACATCTTGATACAAAATATCACCTTTTAAATCAGTAACCCTTATTGCATCTTTGTCATCCACAATACTTGGTTTTTTGTCTAATTCCTCTGTCAAACGTTTAAAACCGGCAATACCTTTTGGATAACTTTCAATCATCGTATTGACTTTTTCAATGGGACGAACAAACACATTGGCTAGTAAAATAAAGCCGACGAATTGACCATTAGTTAATTGTCCTTGAATTACATAATAAGAGCCAAAAATTAAAGTAAAAAGATTAATCAGACGGATTAGCAAATAATTATAAGCCGAACTAACCGCCATTACCCGATAAAATACAATTTTTGACTGCCGATAAGCTTCACTTAAACCACCAAAGCGTGCCGCTTCAAAATCTTCGTTGGCAAAAGATTGTGTGACACGAATACCACTCACCGAAGCTTCTACTCCGGCGTTAAATTCACCAAGATTTTCGTAAATACGTGTATTGACTTTTGTCATTTTTTTATTGAAGAAAACCAAAGCGATTGTAATAAGTGGCAATAAAGCAAATGTTGCGAGTGCTAATTTTACATGGGTATGAAGCATGAGTAAAAAAGAACCCGCCAAGGTCATAATCGTAATAAAAATATCTTCAGGACCGTGATGGGCCACTTCAGAAATTTCAAATAAGTCTGTTGTCAAACGACTTATTAATTTTCCTGTCTTCTGATTATCATAATAGGCATAAGGTTGTGTTTGTAAATGTGCAAATAGCTCACGCCGCATATCAGTTTCAATATTAACTCCTAATTTATGCCCAAAAAAGACGACAATATACTGTAAAATCGTATTTAAGATGTAAAATAAAAATAAAGTTAAACATGCCAATAAAATAATGCGAAATTCTTTTTGTGGCATAATCTTATCAATCACTTCATTCACAGCTACAGGAAATGCCAACTCCAACAGCCCGGCTAAAACTGCACAACTAAAATCTAAAATAAATAGTTTTTTATACGGGCGATAATAACTAAAGAAACGTTTTAACATCTTCTTCTCCTTTTGTTCGTATGAATTTCTGGAAGCTATAACTTTTCTGCCAAGTTAATTGCATTAACTTTCTGCGCTATTGATAAAAAATTTGAATTATTTGAGCGCAACTTTATTTATTATACCCAAAGTTTCAACAAAAACACAGCCGTATCCCAACAACATTTATTCACTAATTGGAAAAACAAGTAAAAAACAGGCGTTAGTCAGTTATTAAAAAAAACTGCCCAAGCCTGTCTCCTGTTACTTATTGTATTCTTTAATCCACTTTTGAACCGCCCATCGGTGACTGCCACGCTTTAATAAAAGCATCGCTTCATCGGGTGTTACCCAAGCCAAATTATTTGTTTTTTCAGTCGGCTCATCAATTTTTTCCCAGTTATCAACAACATAAAAAAAACCAGGATGATAAAAATATGTATCGCGATGACTAGAATAAAAATATTCTACCGCTTCTCCTAGATACGTACCTACCGTAACTTCAAACCCCAACTCTTCCAACATTTCACGATTAATGGCCTCAATATGATTTTCGTCCCCTTCAATTTCCCCTCCTGGTAAAAAATAAGCTCCATTTGGCGCTTGCACCAAAATCACTTCACGCCCATCATGACGACTTACGATGACATAAGCACCATAACGCGCTTTATACGGCTTATCTGACTCTTTTTTCCCAAATACTGGTTCCATGCTGTAACCTCCACTTTTCATTTTATTTATTTTACCCAAATGCAGATACTTTCACAAGTTAAAGCGTATTTCTTATCACAAACAAAGGCCTATGATAAGATGTCTTTATAAAATAGAAAGGACTGATTTTTTATGAAAATGGCCCATACTTGTGTACGTGTCAAAGATTTAGAGGCATCTTTAACCTTTTATGAAGGAGCTTTTGGCTTTGTTGAAAAAAGTCGCCGTGACTTCCCTGAAAATAAGTTTACCTTAGTTTATTTAAGCTTACCTGGGGATGATTATGAATTGGAATTGACCTATAACTACGATCACGCAGCCTATGATTTAGGCGATGGTTACGGTCACATTGCTATTGCAGTCAGTGACTTAGAGGCCTTGCATGAAAAACAACAATCAAATGGTTACAACGTAACTGACTTAAAAGGTCTTCCAGGAACGGCGCCGTCTTATTACTTTGTCGTTGATCCTGATGGCTACAAAATAGAAGTTATTCGTGAAAAATAATTAAATTGTGCCAAAACGCGGAATGAAATAGAAGTTTAAAAAACTAGTTTATTTTACCTATTTTTTATTCATTTCGATTTTGGTACTAATTTTTAAGGACGTGGAAAAATGAAACCTGTTATTGGGATTGCTGCAAATGAACAGACGATGATAGATACCGATAGTCATTGGATTAGTTATACACCTAAAAATTTTATTACTGGAATTCAAAATGCCGGTGGTTTGCCTGTTTTATTGCCAATTGGTGCAATGGAAGATGCAAAAAGCTACATCAAAAAAATCGACAAGCTACTTTTAGCTGGTGGTCAAGATGTATCACCAGAATGTTACAATGCTTTACCACAACAAAAATTAGGTGCTACAAATCATAGACGGGATCTCTTTGAAATTGCTTTAGTGAAAGAAGCTGTCAAAGTAGGTAAGCCGATTATTGGCGTCTGTCGTGGGATGCAATTATTAAATGTCGTCTTCGGTGGAACGCTTTTGCAGGATTTAAGTTTTTCAAAAGAGCCCCTTTTAAAACATGTCCAAGTTCCTACCCCTTTTGAATTACCCACCCATCCTGTTGAAATTGATTTGAACAGCCATTTAGGTGAGTTCTTACCACAAAGTTATCAAGTTAATTCTTTTCATCATCAAGCGATTGATCAACTTGCGCCAGAATTTGTGGTAACTGCTACAGCACCAGATGGAGTCGTTGAAGGAATTGAAAGTATCAACCACCCAATCATAGGTGTACAATGGCATCCTGAATTAGCTTATTTCACCATGGAAAAAGAACGGGAATTTTTTGCGTATATCGTCCAAAAATTCAATTAGTTCCACTAGTAAAACAAAAAGCAGCTTATTTCACACAATAAACCACTGTATTAGGCGGGTGAAAATAAGCTGCTTTTTTGTATATTTAGTTTATATAGACCAAATGTGAAGGAATAAATAACGAAAATCTACTTATTTTTTTCTGCTTTCATCATCGTCACAGATTGTTTTAAGGCTGCAATTACCCCGTTTTCGTTATACACCAAGACATTTGATTTGTATAATCCTGAAGAAATTAACATTAAAAATACCGTAAAGATCGCCAAGATCACAACAGAAATAACCGCACTTGAAATACTTGCTGTATTATTGGCTAGTCGTACCGGCATGGCAAACGATGAAAAGAAAGGAATATAGGAACAAATTCGCAACGCAATATTTTGCGGATCAAACATCCCCACAAACAAGGCTAAAAAGTAGGCACCCATAGATAAATAAGTGACGGGAATAATCGCTTTTGAAGTATCTTCTGCCTTGTTAACTAATGAACCACACAAAGCAGCTAAAACAGCATATAGCAAAATTCCTAAAATCACAAAGACAGCCGAAAAAATTAGGAATGGCCCAAAAAGAGCTTCCAAAGAGGCATCGCCGACAAATTGTTTGATGATATCCAAATCTTTGAATTTTTGATACCCAAACACAATCATAACCCCATAAATCAACAGCTGGGTTAAAGCAACTAACAAGACTCCCGTTAATTTACCATAAAAGTGAGTCTGTGCTTTGGTACTGGATAAAATTACTTCCATAATTCGGGTACCTTTTTCAGAAGCAATTTCCTGAGCAATAATACTTGAGTAAGTCACAACAAAGATAAATAAGATAATAGCTGAAACATTGGTTACAATCATTTGCAAATTGCTATGATCTTCTTCAGTAGTCATATTATCAAACTTATCAAAAGAAACTTTTTGTGTTTTTAGTTGAGCGGGTTGATTTAATTTTGCAACTTCGCCTCCTGACAATCCCATTTTTTGTGCTCGCAGATTTGATTGCATTTGAGTTAACAACTGTTGTATCATCATTTGAGTTGTTTGTCCCAATGACGATTCCGTATAGATTTCTCCTGAAAAACTGTCTCCTTTATTGGTTAGAACTAAAAAGGCATCCAGCTTTTCTTTGGCTAACTCTTTTTGAGCTGCTTTTTTTGAATCCATCACTTGAAACTCATATTCTTCATGATCTAACTGCGTAAAAGCTTGCCCTAAAGCTGCATCTTCTGAGTAGACACCTATTTTATTCACCTCAGAATTGCCAGCTAATTGTCCTGTAAAATAATAAAACGCCCCCATTAAAAATGGTGCCAAAATTAAAATTAAGAAACTAACTGATTTAACATTTTTCTTATAAACATCTTTGGCAATCACCCAAAATTTACTCATGACCGGCACCTGCTTTCCACTTGAAAATCTCTTCTAAAGTTGGGGGTTGTTGGTTAAACATTGGAATATAACCATTTTGCGTAGCCCTCATAAAGATTTCTTTGCCTACCTCTGGATCAGATAGTGTAATGGCTAAACTTTTATCTTCTTGGATTACAACATCGTTGACACCGGTAATAGCTTGAACTTCTGATTTTGTTAAAGATGACTCTAAGAATAATTTGCTCCGCCCAAATGACGCTCTGATTTCGCGTACTTTGCCATTTAAAACAGTCGTCCCATTTTTTAACATAATCAGGTGATCACAGATTTTTTCCACGTTATCCATATTATGACTGGAAAAAATAACACAAGCACCTTTTTGTTTTAACTCAATGATGCCATTTTTTAACAGCTCTGCATTCACAGGATCAAGCCCACTAAAAGGTTCGTCCAAAATAACCAACTTGGGTTCATGGATTAAAGTCGCAATCAACTGTACCTTTTGTTGATTTCCTTTTGATAAGGATTTAACTTTATCTGTTTTCTTTCCCTTGACTTCAAATTTTTCCATCCATTTATCGATTTCCGGTACGATATCTTTGCGTTTTTTTCCTCTTAATTCTGCAAAGTACAACAACTGATCTTCAATAGTAACCTTAGGATAAAGTCCTCGTTCTTCTGGTAAATAGCCAATAACGTCATAATCTTTACTGTCGATTTTTTTCCCGTTCCACAAAATTTCGCCCTTATCTGGGGTTAAAAAATCCAAAATCAAACGAAAAGTCGTTGTTTTACCGGCTCCATTTTGCCCAATTAACCCCATAATTGTACCGTCTTGAATTTCAAAGGATAAGTTTTCTACTGCGGTATAATCTCCAAAATTTTTATTCAAATTTTTAACCGTTAACATTTTTTCACTCCTCTTATTTTAGTCTAAATAAAACCGATAGTCGGCCTAATTTATAATATTAACAATGCCAGTGTAGCCCCAAAAACGGCGCCTAAAGTCATTAACAAAACCGTATCTCGTACAACATTTTGCTTTTTGGCAAATTTTTCTGGTTTATTATAATATTTAGTTCTTTTTTGATAGAGCAATTTTATCGTTCCCATACACAATAACAAGACAGCTGGAAAAAATAGCGCTACAAGTGTTAATGCAAAATACCAGATTGGCCAAGTATGAAAAACTGTTCCAAAGAAGAACTTGCCTCCAAGATAGAAAAAGAAACCAAAAAGTGCTACCCATAACGATTCCAAAAGTTGCTGGCGCCATTCTTGTCGAATACGAGCTTGATAGCTTTTTTCATCAGTAAAAATGGCTTCCGTGTCGGATGAATTACTGACAAAATAGCAGTAACGCTTCATAAAAGTTGTTACATGTTGCCAACCACTGTGTTCATATAAGGCAATATATTCCGAATAGTCTTCTTTGGAGCCGGTAAAATAATCAACACTATAGGTCGAATGTTGCGCAACCCCTTTTTGAAAAACCAATACGCCCAGTTTATTCATTTTGATAAAGTGCCAACCAATCTGAGCTTGCTGATTTAGACGTAGCATTTCTTTTTCTGGATAAAAGGAGACGCCCAGACTTAGTAAATATTTCTTTTTTCCAATTCGCATTTTCTACCTCCTATTTTGCCAACGTACTAATAAACCGTATTACATTTTTTTACTAATTATTTTAGTTAAGTTCTTCTTTATTCTTTGCCAACAATGCGATACCTGCTTCATAAAAAAGACGCCGACGCGCAATATCTTTTTCCAAAGCCTCTCTACCACTTGAAGTGATCTGATAAACCTTCTTCCGATCAGAATTCTCTTGCAACGTGATATAATCAGCTTTTTGCAGCTTTTTCAAATTCGTATACATGCTGGCTGGTCCAATTTCCATATGACCATTCGTGATGTTACTAATTTCTTTCATAATGGCATAACCATGTTGGGGTTTTAACAATACGAGCAAAATCGCGTAAACACTATCTGACAGTGCATCATCCATTCCTGATCCTCCTCTATATCACAAACCGATATATCACTTAATGATATAGTATGTTAGCTTTCACTTTGTGTCAATCACAAAAAATGACAATTAGTCATTTTAACTCGTATTCCATAGCATAATCTGCTGACTTCCCTTTAAATAGAAAAATGGAAGTCTCTTATTAACGCAACCGAATAGAACCATATTTTGCGTTTGGTCAAAAACTGATTTTTAAAGAAGTACTTGTCGCTGATACTGACGATACACCTGTAACAAGAAAAGCCACTTTTCATTTCGAAAGAATAGACACAACTAATAAAAATAATAGGCTTAATAATAAGCCTATGTTTTTTCTTCATAAAATTTTTCAGCTTTTTTTGATAAAGTGTCGCATCTAACGGCGCAACCTTCATAAATAACTTATGGCAAACGTCAATAAATGAAAGTATACCAGGAAATGTGGTATATCACTTTCCTCTTGAAGTAAATTTTTCAAGCATCGCGCTATAGTTTCAGGTTTAAAATAACCTAATTTTAGGACTTACTAACAAATGCATTTTTTACTCCTTTTTATTTAACAGTGAAAAAAGACTATTAAAAAATCAACTACCACAAAAAAATGGCGAAAATCCAATTTCTTGTAGAAGTTGATTTACTTTTTGTTGCTTATTTCTTTGGCTTTCCCTCTTCAGCCAAAGCCGTCTTAATCGTTTTTGCTACAGTTTCTGGAATACCAAGGGCATGAATTTCCGCAATTGAAGCATTTTGAATATTTTTTAACGACTTAAATTCTTTCAACAATGTCTTTTTTCGTTTAGGACCAAGGCCTGCTATATCATCTAATTTAGAGGCAAAACTCGTTTTACTTCTAAGTTGGCGATGAAAGGTAATAGCAAAACGATGAACTTCATCTTGGATACGTTGTAGCAAGAAAAACTCTGGTGAATTCCGTGCTAGAGGCACCACTTCTAATTCTTGTCCAAAGAGCATTTCACTAGTTTTGTGTTTATCGTTTTTCGCAAGTCCTGCAATCGGAATATCTAAACCCAATTGATTATCCAAGACTTCTCGCGCAGCATCTACCTGCCCTTTCCCTCCATCAATAATGATTAAATCAGGAAAAGGTAGATTTTCTTTTAGAACACGTGAATAACGACGATAAATAACTTCTCGCATCGATGCATAATCATCTGGGCCTGTCACTGTTTTGATTTTATATTTACGATATTCATTTTTAGCGGGTTTACCGTCGATGAAAACTACCATGGCAGAAACAGGATTAGTTCCCATAATATTGGAGTTATCAAAGGCTTCAATTCGTACCGGTGTGGGAATTTGAATCGCATTGCCCAAACTTTCAATAGCACCGATAGTTCGCTCTTCTTTCCGCTCAATTAAATCAAATTTTTCTTTTAGCGCAACTCCAGCATTTTTATTGGCCAATGCCACTAGTTTCTTCTTCTCGCCACGTTTTGGTTGTAAAACTTTCGTCTGCAACAACGCTTCGACTGATTCTAAATCTATATCATCTGGAATTAAAACTTCTTTTGGTATGAAGTGTTCATTTTCTTGATAAAATTGCCCAATATATGTCAGAAAATCATCTTGCGCATCATTGTAAAACGGAAAAATCGAAACATCTCGTTCAATTAGTTTTCCTTGCCGAACAAAAAAGACTTGGACACACATCCACCCTTTATCAATGGCATACCCAAATACATCGCGATCCATAAAGTCAGTCTGGGTCATTTTTTGTTTGGTCATAACTGTATCAATGGCTTTAATTTGATCACGTAATTCTGCAGCTTTTTCAAATTCTAAATTAGCCGCGGCATCCTCCATTTCCGCTGCGATATTCGCCCGGATTTCTGTATGACCACCGCTTAAAAAGCGTTTAATTTCTGCCACCATTTCTTCATAAACTTTTGTGGGTACATCAAAAACGCAAGGTGCTAGACATTGCCCCATATGATAATACAAACATACTTCTTTTGGTAAAACTTTGCATTTGCGCAAAGGAAAAAGACGATCTAAAAGTTTCTTTGTTTCATTTGCTGCCCCCACATCGGGATAAGGGCCAAAATATAATGCTTTATCTTTTAAGACCTTGCGAGTAATGAGTAACCTGGGATACGCTTCATTGGTAATTTTGATAAAAGGGTAAGTTTTATCGTCTTTTAACATGATATTGTATTTTGGATCATTTTTTTTAATCAAGTTAATTTCCAACAACAACGCTTCAATGTTAGATTCGGTGACGATATATTCAAAATCAACTATCTCTGATACTAATCGTTCAGTCTTAGCATCGTGACTACCGGTAAAATAAGAGCGGACACGATTTTTTAAAATTTTAGCTTTTCCGACATAAATAATCGTGCCATTTTTATCTTTCATGAGATAACAACCAGGCTGATCCGGTAGGAGAGCTAATTTATTTTTAATGCGTTCATTCACGAGAAAGTTCACCTACTTTTTTTGATTAAATCTAGTTAAAATCACCTTCGATTATAGCATGCACGTCAAATAAAATTGAAATTTTAGTCTGCAAAAGCCTCTTGATCTAATTTGTACTTTCTTATTTTGAGTAATTAGCTCTTTAATGGTTGCGTCTTACCATCAACAAACAAAAAGACAGCAGAAATATTCTACTGTCTTTATTTTTTAATAATAAATCTTAACTGGTGTATTTCCCGGCATATTATAATAAAACCATTTTGCATCTGCCACAGACAAACGAATACAACCATGAGAAGCTCTTCGACCTAATTTCATTCCTTCGATGTGGTTAAAAGCAGTCGTTGTGCCTGGATAGGCAATTGGAACCGTGTGAAACAGATACACGCCATGTTGATGATATGACCGATAAAAAGCACCACCAGAACCTGCAAACCAAAAAGAACTTCCTCGTTCTGCTTGAATTTTGAAATTGCCATAAGGCGTACTTAAATTATTAGGCCACAATCCTAATCCAGTTGAACAAAGCATAGTGTAGATTGTTTTAGAGCCCGAACGAATATACACGCGTTGCTTTTTCACCGAAACTTGTATATTTAAGTTTTTGACTTTTAATGATGGATACTTTCCACCTGTTGTGTACATGTAATAGCGATTATGGACATTAGTGGTCTCACTTGCTTTTAACCACCCCAAAGCTCCTCCGGGAAGTGTCACATAATAATACGTTCCACTGCTTGTCCGGGCTTCTTTTACTGCCTGGACCATATAGCCTTTATACATTTTTTTTGCTGATTTTTTACTGCTATTAGGATCCGCCTGACTATAAAAATTACCAGAACTAGCATTCACACGAACATAGCGATTAATCGATTTCGTACTATAAATGGTATGTGGATTGCCAGTAAAGCTGGCATTTAAATACCCAATCCATGTGTTACCATTATAAATGGAGTAATACCATGCTCCATTTATGTGGCGATACTTACATTTTACTGTATAAACCTTGCCGTAGTATTTGGCGGAGCTGTCTTTTTTCTGCCAATTAAAATTACGCCAAAAAGTAGCGGTTTTCGAAGTGATTTTGACTTTTCGATTCTCTTTTTGAGCAATACCAGCCGCATTGTTAGCTTGTCTTGCTGCATTTGAATTCAAATATCCTACCCATGTAGCCTTGTTATCACTTAGACTATAATAAGTTGCACCGTTATAATGACGATACATTCCTTTTGCAAGATACGTTTTAGTGACCATGGAAGCTGTTGTACCTCTTTTTTTCCAACTAAAATTATTCCAAGTAGCATAATTTTTATTGGTAATCGTCACATAACGATTCAAATTTTGATACACACCTTGACTCCCAGCAGCCCCCTGAACGTCTTTTGCTTCTATATATCCAACCCATGAATCTTTATTGTTTTTATTCTCATAAACTGTATAGTAGGTTTTGCCATTAAAGTGCTGATAGTAACCTTTAATTTTGACTGTTTTGCCATAGTAAGAAGTGGTATCACCCCGAATACTGTCAAAATAGAAATTGTTCCAACGTACTTTACCTTTTTGCATAAAGGTTCCATAACTACTTTTGGAATAATATTTTCCACCAGGACTCGTATTCACCTCCAGTCCAGTACCTTTTTTAACAAAACCCAAAAATTGATTTTGATTGTTGTAAAGAGCATAGTATTCTTTATTATTTACTGTGTAAATCTCGCGGTATTGTAACGTTTTGCCATAAAAATTTTGATTTTTGGCTGATGTAAAAACATCTGGTTGAAAACCTAAATTTTTTACAGTTACAGCCACATAACCTATTTTTTTACTATAACTCCCATTGTGAAGAGCCAAGGCCGTTCTAGGGACCCAACCAATTTCAGAATCATTTCCATCTTCTTTGATAATTCGGATCATTTCTCGGTTTTCACTGGTTTTGGCACACTCTGTCACACGGTATACTTTACCTTGATATATGTTTAAATCTTCTTTTTTCACAAATTGATTTTGAGCGTTTAATTGATAAATAAATTCTGCTTCATTTTTAATTTTGGCATAAGTTTTTAAAATTTCTTTATTTCCAACTAAGCTTTCAATTAGTTCACCTTGTTGTGTTTGCATCTTATCGGCAGTGACTGATGATTCCGTTGTATTTCCTGTAATAGTCTCTGTCGTTTCACTTGAGATAGTTTGTGTTGTAGCTGTTGAAGTTTCTGCGTTACTAGTAGTTTCTGTGGTAACTGTTGACTGGCTTGTTTCACTATCAACTGTTGTAGAATCCGTTTCTTCTTGCACTTTTGTACTGGTTGAACTTGTTGCACTCTTTTGTAATCCGTCTATCTGCCCCCAAGCATTTAGCGGCAATGAAGTCGTTAAAATACTTGCAACCAACAATACTCTAACCCATTTACTTTTTTTCATTGTCTACTCCTTTATCTTTAATTTTCTTTTTATTTTTACAAATTAATTATACCCGGGAGCAAAAAAAAACAGAAGTAAGAACCTACTAAAAAAGTATCTTTCTTGTTTTTTGCTAATCCCCGTCACTTCATGTTTTATTTTTACCACTCATTTTTAAATAAAAATGGTTAAAGAAAGGCTTTTAGCGTATGGTTCTTATTTTTCAAAATAGCAAGTATAAACAAAAAAACTGCGCCGATTTTACGTAGCACAGTTTTCTTGATTTATCTTTATTCTGTCACTAAGTCAAGTGGGGAATCAATTTTTTCCTCCACTTTTTTGCCCGCAAAGTGATCATACGCAGCTTGTAATGCCAATTTACCCATTTCTTCTGGTTTTTGCGCAATTGTAGCACTCATTTTGCCATCTTTTATTGCTTTTAAGCCATCTTCAGTACCATCAAACCCAACAATGATAAAGTCTTTTCCTTTATTTGACGCCGCCTCAGAAGCACCTAACGCCATTTCATCATTTTGCGCAAATACACCTTGCAAGTCAGAATGTGCTTGTAAAATGTTTTCCATAACGGTTAATCCTTTCGCACGGTCAAAATTAGCAGATTGTTTGTCGACGACATCTAATTTCCCTTTTGCATAATCATCAAATCCTTTACCACGTTCGCGCGTAGCAGATGCACCAGGCACCCCTTCAAGTTCAGCTACTTTTGCATTTTCACCTAATTTTTCAATGATAAATTGAGCAGCCATTTTACCGCCTTCTTCATTATTTGAAGCAACGGTAGTTAATAATTTTCCTCCATCACTACTTCGGTCAATTGCAATGACAGGAATATTGGCGCTATTAGCAGCTTCAACTGCTGGTACTATAGCAGAAGAGTCTACTGGATTAACTAAAATGACGTCAACTTTTTGTTGAATTAAATCATCGATATCGTTACTTTGTTTTGCTGTATCGTCTTGGGCATCTACGACTTTTATCGTGGTTTCATTTTCATCTGCTAATTTTTGAACCCCATCACGTAATGAAACAAAGAAGGGATTATTTAATGTCGAAACAGAAACTCCCACTGTTAATTCAGCTGGTTTTTTTTGATCGGTTTTCCCTTCAGAACTACTAGATCCACCTTCTAAACCTGTCGTTCCACATCCTGATAACATCAAGACACTTGCCGCCAATACGAAAAATTTTTTCATCATTTCTTCCTCCTCATATAAGTGAATTTCTTTTAAAGGACTGAGCTTTTGCCCACTCCTAAAAATCATTTTGTTATTGTCGACTCTATTTTAAGGGCTTACATTTTTTGATTGCACATATTTATTTCTTTTTACGATCAAGTAAAACAGCAATCACAATTACAATCCCTTTGACGATTTGTTGATAAAAACTAGAAACGCCTAATAAATTTAGCCCATTGTTTAAAGTTCCAATAATCAAAGCACCAACTAAAGTCCCAAAAATTCGTCCTTTCCCCCCAGAAAGACTGGTTCCTCCTAAGACGACTGACGCAATTGCATCCATTTCATATGCCTGACCAGCTGTTGGTTGAGCGGAGTTTAAACGAGAAGTAATAATCATTCCGCTAATGGAGGCCATTAAACCGGATAAAGAGTAAATTAAAATTTTGATTTTATCGATTTTGACCCCTGCAACAAAGGCCGCTTTTTCATTGCCACCAATCGCATACGTCTTACGACCAAAAGCTGTTTTATGCAAAAGAATGAAAAGAATAATAAACATAATGAAAAGCAAAATGACTGGAAAAGGAATCCCAAATAAATAACCGCGACCTAAAAAGCTAAAGAAAAAACTATCTCCTAACCCGGTAATTGGGTTTCCCTTTGTGTAGACAAGTGTAGCACCACGATAAATTGTCATCGTAGCCAACGTTGCAATAAAAGGAGCCATACTACCTTTTGAAATTAACAATCCATTGATCGCCCCTAAAATTGCCCCGGTCAAAAGACCGAGTAAAACTGCTAAAGGAGCGCTCATACCATTGGCAATAAAGCCTGCTGTTAACGCACTGGATAGCGCAAGCGTTGATCCCACTGATAAATCAATCCCACCTGTTAAGATGACAAACGTCATCCCAAAAGCAATAAAACCGTTAGCTGCCACTTGGCGCAATAAATTTAATAAGTTGTTAGGGTTTAAAAATTCACTATTCATAACTGAAACAACAATGACCAAGACAATAAGTGCAAGTAGTGGTCCTAATTTTGTAATAATCCCCGCTGCATCAAAATTACTTTTGTTAGCGACGTTTTTTTTATTCTCCATTTTTATTTTCCTCCTGTTGCATATGTCATAATTTTTTCTTGGTCAAAATCTTCTTTTTGTAGTTCACCGTTAATTTTTCCTTCATGAACAACCACGATACGGTCACTTACTCCCATTACTTCTGGTAAGTCACTTGAAACGACAATAATCCCAACCCCACGATCTGCTAATTCATTCATCAGTTGATATATTTCACGTTTCGCACCTACATCTACTCCTCTTGTTGGTTCATCTAAAATCAATACTTTTGGTCCTGCACCGATCCATTTAGCTAAAACGACTTTTTGCTGATTTCCACCAGATAAATCGCCAACTATATCATTTTCAGACTGAACTTTAATTAAAAGACGTTGAATCAATAATTCTGCAAATTCTGCTTCTGTTTTCTTATCTACCAAACCATTTTTTATAAAGCCATCTATGGAAGGTAGCGTAATATTATCTAAAACCGAAAAATCTAATACTAAACCTTCTGATTTTCTATCTTCAGTTAAAAAGCCAATCCCATTTTGAATTGATTTAGCTGGTGATTCGATTTTTTTCTCTTCACCTTCAATCGTAATTGTTCCTGCTCGCAAAGGATCCAAGCCAAAAATTCCTCGCATAATTTCTGTTCGACCAGCACCCATTAAACCGGAAAAACCCACAATTTCACCACTTCGAACTTTAAAAGAAATATCTTTAAAAGCACCGTTTGCGCCAGTCAGATGATCTGCGGTAAAGACAACATCCCCAATAAGAGCGGTCTTTTTAGGGTAATAATCGGAAATTTCACGTCCTACCATTTTTCGTACAACTTCATTGACGTCTGTTTCGCTAGTTTTGCTGGTATCAATGGACAGACCGTCTCGCATCACTGTAATCACATCGCTAATTTGAAAAATTTCTTCCATTCGGTGAGAAATATAAACAATTGCAACATCTCGCGCTTTTAATTGATGAATAATTTTAAATAACGCTTTAATTTCTGTATCAGACAGTGCAGCAGTAGGCTCATCCATAATCAAAATTTTTGCATCGGTCATTAACGCCTTGGTAATTTCAATCATTTGCTGTTGTCCTACTGACAACTCTTCTAACTCCTTATCTAAATCAAGAAAAATTCCTAACTGATTAAAATGGTGTAACGCAACTTCACGCATTTTCTTGGTATCCAACAAGCCAAAAGGTTTCTTTAACTCGTTGTTTAAAAACAAATTTTCCAATACTGTCATTTGAGGCCAGGAATTCATTTCTTGATGGATGAAGCTGATTCCAAACTCTTCTGCTTCTTTTGGACCAGAAAATGTTTTTTCCTGCCCATCAATTAAAATTGTACCGGCATCTTTTTTATGCAAACCCGTTAATATATTCATTAACGTTGATTTACCTGCCCCATTTTCTCCCATTAAAGCGTGAATTTCGCCACTTTTTAACATAATAGTAACATCGCGTAAAACCTGATTTGTTCCAAAAGATTTCGAAATGTTTTTCATTTCAACGTACATGTTATCCCCTCCTTAAAAGATGACAGTAGACTGTAAAATAATATTGGAATAAGGCGTCACTTCACCTGTGCGAATAACAGCTTTACTATTTCCTGTTTGCTTTTTAAATTCTTCATGAGAAACATACACAACTTCTACCTCTTTAGGTAGCGCTTTCAAAACTTCTCGCAATTGTTGTTCATTTTGCGTTTTAATTTCTTCAGCCAAAATGACTTTTTCAATTACCATATCTGAAAGAATTGTTAACAATACTTCTTTAAAACTGGGAAGTCCAAACTTCAAAGCTAAATCGATTTTGGGCACACCATTGGGAACCGGTAAGCCCGCATCCCCGATGGTTATTTGATCTGTGTGACCTAAATCGGCTAAAAGCTTCGTAATATCACTATTTAAAATGCCATGTTTTTTCATATTGTGATTGCTCCTTCATCTTTTCTAGTGTTGGCATACCACCTTGGGCCCCAAAGCCTTGCACTGAGATAGCAGCAGCTAAATTAGCAAAACGTAAAGCTTCTGACATTTTCAAACCTTGTAACAAGGCCGTCGCCATTGCCGCATTAAAAGTATCTCCTGCTCCCGTGGTATCAACCGGCTGTACTTCAAAAGCCGGTACAATTTCTTCTTTTTTGCCGTCGTGATAAATTGCCCCCATCGCCCCAAGCGTAATGACTAATTTATTGGGATATTTGGCTAATATCTCTGAACGACTTTGATCTGGAAACATAATGGCTGATTCATGTTCATTAGGTGTTAAGTATGTTACTTTTTTGATATATTCATCTGCAATAAAGCGAGCCGGGGCAGGATTTAATAGTGTCTTAATCCCGTGTTCCCAACAAAAATCAATAATCGCTTCATTTGTATTTTGAGGAATTTCATTTTGTAAAATAACTAAATCGCTACTTAATAACTGCTGTGTGAATTTTTTTATAGTTTCAGGTTTTACTTCATTATTGGCAGCAGGAATGACAATAATGCTGTTATCATTATCGTATAAAACAATATGTGCTGAACCACTTTCAGCATGTGTAACCCGTTCCACACATGCCACGTCAACGCCATTTTCAATCAAATTATTCAAAATTGCGACTCCAAAATCATCGGTACCCACTGCACCAGCAATTGCAACTTCCATCCCTAAACGACTAGCAGCCACTGCCTGATTGGCTCCTTTGCCACCAAAAGCTGTCGCAAATTTTTCACCAAAAACTGTTTCACCTTGATTTGGTTTAATAGTCGTGGTAACAACAAAATCTGTCGACATACTTCCTACAACTGTAATTTTCATTGTACTTCCTTCTTTCGTAAAGTATCTCGCGTGACTAAACGAGTAGGTAATATTAATTTTTTTTGCATTACTTTTTGTCCATTCATTAATTGATACAGCATTTCTGCTCCCTTATACCCCATTTCATAGGCCGGCTGATGAATAGTAGTCAATGGCGGTACCACCAAATTACTAATTGGAATATCATCATAGCCGATTACTTGTAACTCATCAGGAACTTTGATATTACGGCGATAAGCCTCTTGAATGAGTGCAATTGCATGTATATCACTAGGCGCAATAACAGTATCAACTTGCGAAAATTCTTCAAATACCGCTTGGGCGGTACTAATTGCATCCTCTAATAAAAACGATACTGAATTTATAATATAATAATTACTCTTTTGCTGGTTCAAAACACTCAAAACCCCTTGTAGTCGTTCTTGAGAGCGATCAATTTCTTTCGGTCCAGAAATAACAATAATTTCTTTTGTCTTTCGTTTTAAAACCGTTGTTGCAGCTAAGGCGCCACCAGCTACGTCATCTGCATGAATAGAATACTCTGAATCTTTACCAACACGGTCTAAAAATACTAACGGATGAACACTATTATAAAAAGCATAATCGTTGTCAACAGCTGATAATACACCAGCAACATTATTTTGACTAAAAGCGTGTATGTAATCATTAGCCCGTTCAGGATTTTCTTGAACGTTACCTAAAATAACTTGATAACCTTTTGCTTGTAAAAAATCTTCGACACCTTTTGCTAATAAAGGAAAAAAAGGATTGGAAATATCCGGTAGTAATAACCCCACTAGCTTTGACTTTTTTTGATAAAGAGAGCGTGCTACCTCGTTAGGACGAAAATCTAAAATTTTTACCGCATTATCAATCTTTTTACGAGAGTCTTCACTAACATATCCACTACCATTGATTGCTCTTGAAACCGTTGCAACAGATAGTCCTGCTAATTTTGCGACATCACGAATTGTTGCCATTTGTTCACCAACTTCCTTGTGTAACCGTTTACACAAATAATATAAATGATTTCTTTTTAAATTGCAACCAATTCATCTAATTTTTTTATGAATAAATGAAAAATAAGAAATAGCTGCATACAAATACAAAGTAGCCACTGACTATTTTTAGTCGTGAATCTATTACAGGAGAACTTGTTTTACTTTTGTTATATATAAAAAGGTTGAAACAAATGTCAATTTAACACTTGTTTCAACCCAGATAGTAAAATTAAACGTTATAAATGTGTTGCAATTAATTGTTCTAATTGATCTTTAGTGTGCACGCCAATCACTTTTTCAACAACTTCGCCATCTTTTTTTAGTAACAAAGTTGGAATACTCATAACGCCAAACTGTGCTGGAGTTTCAGGATTTTCATCCACATCCATTTTAACGATTTTCAATTCATCTTCATCATGGTTAGCGGCTAATTGATCTAAAATTGGGGCTTGCATCCGACAAGGACCACACCAAGTTGCCCAAAAGTCGATTAATACTAAACCTTCGTCCGTTTCACTTGCAAATGTAGCATCTGTAATTGCTTTTGACATATTATTACCTCCGATTTTGCTGTTGGATTTTCCCAACTGAATTACCTAAATGATAATCTTAAATTAGATTTATCATCTCTCTAAAAAGAGTATAGCACTGAAAAGATCACGATGATAATTTTTTGCTTACAATTGGTAAGTGTAAAAAAGTCATTGTAATACTCCCTGTAAGTAGAGCCTTAATTTAAACATTCTTAGCAGAAAGTTTAAAGATTATTTAAATTTAACAATTGTGGCACCATTACCGCCTTGATTGGGTGGAGCAAATTCAAAACTTTTTACACTGCGATGGCTTTTTAAATAATCCGTAATTCCTTGGCGTAATGCCCCGGTCCCTTTCCCGTGAACAATCGTTACTTGTGGATACCCTGCCAATATGGCAGCATCCAAATATTGATCTACTTCATTTAGTGCTTCTTCATACCGCTTGCCTCTTAAGTCAAGCTGTGTTGCTACATGGCTGTTGTTATCAGAACGAATCGTACTCACCACACGCTGCACCGGCTCTTTGGTTGGCGCAACAGTTTGCAATTCACTTTCAGGTAATGTCATCTTTAAGATGCCCAATTGAACTTGCCAATTGTTATCACCCATTTTTTTAATTAAGATTCCTCTTTGACCATAAGAAGCAACTAAAACCTCATCGCCTACTTTTAATTTTTTTGCTTGTTTAGCTTTTTGCAAAATTTTATTTTTCTTCAAATGGTTATCTTCTTTTTGATGCAGGTTATCTAATTTACTCCGTGCATCAATTAACTCATGCTCCTTGACTTGTGCTTGACCGGCGGCTAATTGTTTTTTGCGCAAATCAGAAATAATTACTTCAGCTTCTTCTTTAGCTTCTTCAACAATTGTATTGGCTTGTTTTTTTGCCTTTTCTAATTCTTTTTCCCGTTCTTCAAAGAAGTAACTGTAAGCATCTTTTAATTCTTGTTGTAACTTAGCTGCTTCATCGACATAATGCCGTATCTCTAAATATTCTGTTTCAGTCATTTTACGTCGATTTTCTAAATCGGCAATCATTTCATTTAAATCCTGACTTTCCCCATCCATAATTTGCTTAGCTGCTGTAATAATATGCGTATCCAATCCAAGACGTTTGGAAATTTCAAAAGCATTACTACGTCCAGGCACACCAATTAATAAACGATAAGTGGGACTTAGGGTATCAACATCAAACTCCATACTAGCATTAATAGTGTTACTGCGATTGTACCCATAAACTTTTAATTCTGGATAATGCGTAGTTGCCATAACATAAGCTAATTTTGCACCTAAAGCATCTAATATGGCAATGGCAAGTGCAGCGCCTTCTTGCGGATCAGTTCCTGCTCCTAATTCATCAAATAAAACCAAACTATGTTCATCTACTTGATCCAAAATGGTGACAATATTGGTCATGTGAGAAGAAAAGGTCGATAAACTTTGTTCGATTGATTGCTCATCGCCAATATCAGCAAAAATTTCATGAAAAATTCCCATTTGGCTCTCTTCGCCTGCTGGAATTGGTAAGCCGGACTGTCCCATTAATTGCAATAATCCCAAAGTTTTTAAAGTAATAGTTTTACCACCGGTATTCGGTCCTGTTATAACAACTGCTTGGAAATCTTTTCCTATCATAATATCATTTGCAACAACAACGGTTTGATCAATTAGAGGATGACGGGCCTGCTTGAAATAGACATGGTTTTCAGGGCTAATCGTTGGTACAACAGCTTTCAACTCTTTACCAAAACGAGCTTTCGCATTCATCAGGTCAAATTTACCTAATACATAAGCATTGTGAATAATCTCTTTTTGGTATGGAACCAGTTCAGCGGAAAGTTCAGACAAAATCCGTTCAACTTCTTGTCGTTCATTAATTTGGTGTTGTCGTAAACGGTTATTAGAATCAACAATTTGTTTTGGTTCAATAAAAAGCGTTTGACCTGAAGAACTTTGGTCATGGACTACACCACCAAAGACACTACGATACTCTTGCTTAACGGGAATTACGTAACGATCATTTCGCATAGTGATGATTGTATCACTCAAATAGCGCGCATTATTTCCCCGTAAAATGGCATCTAATTGTTCCCGAATCGTTTGTTCACTGCGGCGAATATTATTGCGAATTATTTTTAATTCAGGCGAAGCCTCATCTGTGACATAGCCGTCTTCATCAATTGCAGTTTGTAAACGTCTTGTCAATTCTGGCATAGTCGCCAATTGTTCCGCCCAATTATATAGACGTAAAAATTCAATTTCACTGTCAATTAAGTCCGCAATAAATTTTTTGACTTGGCCGGTTGTGGATAAAACACGAGCAATTTGGGCCAGTTCAACACCATTTAAGTCAGCGCCGATTTCAATTCGCTTCATTTGTGGCCGAATATTTTCAATCTTAGGAATTGGAATTCCTCCGCGCAATCGTTGAACTTTTAGTCCATCTGCGGTTTCATTCAGCCAATTATTTATTACTACTTCATCAATACTAGGTACTAAACTTTCTAATTCTTCTTCCCCTTGTGCAGTTTGGAGATATTGGGCCACCATTTGTTTCACACGGGAAAGCTCTAAAGTTTCATAGATACGTTTGTTCATTTTTTCACCTACCTGTTAAAATGTGAAAAAACAGGACAGTTCAGCTGCTGCTAAACACCGCCCTGTTTTTTTAAGCAAGAATACTTGTTACCCACAGATTTTTAAAGAGCCAAGACAAAATAAAAGAATGTTCCACAATCATACGGGCGGAAAAGTGATCTCGAAATATATTTTGAATAGTTGCTAAAGGAATCATTGATAAAACAAAAAGCGCAAAGAAAATGACAACATACGCAGTCAATACATTTAATAAACCGCCTAATACCCAATCGTAATTGTCCAATAAACGTTTAAAACGTAAATTATTAAAAAAAACCGCAATTAAACTCGTAATCAGCCAGCCAATAAACATAACCACCAAAAACGCTACTGCTGCATAATAAGCTTTATCCAAATCCAAAGATTGTGTTTGATTATAAAAAACCATATTTGAATCTGGTGTGACAGAAGGATATGGAATATAGAGTTCTATTTTTTTTGCTAGACCTTGATAGCTAAAACACGCCACCGCAAAAGATAAAAAATATCCCAGCGTGTATACAAGTTGTAACGGCGTTCCACGTCGTCCTCCAATATAAAACGCAATCACAAGTATCAGGATAATCAATAATCCAACCATCTGTTAGTCCTTTCTGTCTGGTGACGTCTTTTGTTTAATTTGCTCTTTTCTTGCTTCATTCAAAATTTGTTGGGCTTGCACATGATTTTTAATATCAACATCTTCTCGTCCCTGTGCGGCTAAATACTTTCTGGCCTCGTTTTCAATTGCTTCAATTCGCTTGATGCGATTTTCCAACTCGACAATCCGAACGGTCTTCTCACGTAAGTCTTGTACCTCTTTTTGCAAATTAAGTAATTCTGCTTGTTTATCTACTTGATCTGAGACTGCATTAACAGCTAATAAAATCGCAGCTTGTTCATCATTAATCTGGGGCGAAATAGTTTTTATCTCACTCAACTGTTCATTCACAAGTTTTGTGACCAGATTCATATGCTGTGAGCTTTTTTCACCAATAATCGTGTATGTACGATTGGCAATCACAGCTTTATAGCGTTTGCGTTCCGCTACCATGCTCTGTCTTCCCTTCTTCATAACATTCAGAAAACCAACTGTATTATTTTCACTAAAGTTTTAGTGGCAAACTCCTGTATATTATAGGGGAAAAAGCGCAAAATTTCCACGATTAGTTAAAAATCTCCCGTTTGTCGCCTACTTTTTTATATCTATGTTAAAATCTAATAGCAAATATACCATAAAAAAGGACGTTTTCATGAATACAACAGTTTTAAAACTCAGTAAAGTACAACTCGATCAGTTAAAAGCGCACTATGCTGCTTTTACGGTGCCAAATAAAAATCCTTATACGCTTTTTGTTGCCAAAAAAGGAGGTGTAACCATCACAGGTTATACTTCTGGTAAAGTCGTATTTCAAGGTACTAATGCATCAACAGAGGCTGCTATTTGGCAAAAAGAAAATACAGCAGTGAGAGATAAAAAACATAGCCAAAAAAACAATATCACAACTAGTGGGTTACCAAAAGATTTTGCTCAAAAGAGTATTATTGGTAGTGACGAGGTAGGAAATGGTAGCTATTTTGGACCATTAGTGGTCTGTGCTGTTTATGCTGCAAATGAAAATCTGCCTTATTTAAAAAAAATTGGTGTTAAAGACTCCAAAATGTTAACGGATCACGAAATTCGTCACTTAGCACCAAAAATCAAAGCCACTGTTCCGTTTCAAAAATTAGTCGTAACTCCAGCGAAATATAACGAAATTCAACCAAAATATAACGCTGTACGCATGAAAGTTGCCTTGCATAATCAGGCAATTTACTTACTTCAACAAAAAATTATGCCTGCTAAAGCTGAAGGCATCCTGATTGATCAATTCACCACAGAAGCGAACTACCGTAAATATTTACAGCAAGAAAAAAACCAGGTTACTTCTGGATTACATTTTGTAACAAAAGGAGAGCAGTATCACCTCTCTGTTGCGGCGGCTTCCATTTTGTGTCGCGCTAGCTTTTTAGCAGAATTAGAGGCTGCTTCACAGGAGCTTGGCTTTACAGTTCCTTCAGGCGCTGGGAGTAAATCTGATCTAGTCGCAGCTAAAATTTTACAACAAGGTGGCATAAAATTGTTGGCTAACTATGCTAAATTACATTTTGCCAATACTCAAAAAGCACAAAAATTAGCGGGCTACTAACTTTTTATTTCCCCACAGCAATACCCGAAAGATTCGCACATTACCTACAACTTCGAATAATCAAAAATGGGTAGGTAACACTGTGTCAAAATCTTTCGGGTATTTTATTTCAATGCCAAAAATTAAACTTTGGGACCTTTAAATAATTTAGAAAAATCCCCTTTTTGCGTTTGAAATTTATAAAAAATATGGAATAGACCACAAGCAACCATTAAAATGCCATAGTAGAAATTACCTTGCCAGACCGCAAAAGTATTTAGAGCCGCAATCAGCGCCAAAACAATAATATAGCAAACTAACACACGAATCATAACACCTTTAGGCTGAATTTTATTGAAGTATTCTTCCCATGCACTTTGATCCATTTTGCTGACTTTACTTTTTATTTGTAAATACAATAACCAAACACCTGTACTTAAAAACAAGGCGCTGTAAATGCCAACTAGAATCATGACAAATAAACTTAAAATATCATTGACCATTTTAAACTTCCAATCTATTAAAATATCCATTTAGACATCCAAAAATGTCTGCTACGATTTTAACACAGCAACTTAGAATGTCAAAATTGTTGATTAAGCTGATAATTGGGCCGCTTGCATCTGATACATTTGATAATAAATTCCAGCTTCTTGTAATAAAGTTCCATGCGTTCCACACTCCACAATTTTCCCCTGATCTAAAACCAAAATTTCATCAGCTTCTTTAATAGTAGAAAGCCGATGGGCAATAATAAACGTAGTCCGCCCTTTTTGTAAAACTTCCATAGCTTTTTGAATGATTGCTTCTGTTTGTGTATCTACATGACTTGTGGCTTCATCTAAAATTAAAATTTTAGGATTGAATACTAAAGCTCTAGCAAAGCTAATCAACTGTCTTTCACCACTAGAAAAAGCTTGACCTTTTTCCACTACTGGGTGATGGATACCATCAGGATAACGCGAGATTAAATACTCAGCGCCAACTTGTTTCAAAGCTGTGATAACCATTTCTTCACTAACATTTTTATCTCCCATATGAATATTACTGGCAATCGTACCGCTGAATAAATAAGGGTCTTGCATGACAATTGCCATAAATTTCCGCAAAGACTGGCGGCTATAGTCACTGATTTTTTGACCATCAATAAAAATTTCGCCGCTGTCGGGTTCGTAAAAACGAAAAAGTAAATTTAAAATACTGGATTTCCCCGAACCAGTGTGACCGACTAATGCTATTGTCTCACCAGGTTGTGCCGAAAAATTAATGTGATGCAAGACTGTTTGCTCAGAGGTATAGCCAAAAGACACATCCTTAAATGTGACTGCACCTTCTTTAATGTGTATCGCTTTTTCCTCTTGGCTTTCAATCGGTTCATCCATCAATTCAAAAATTCTCGTTCCTGAAGCTAATGATTGTTGAACACCTGCTACAGTTTGTACCATTCCTTCGATTGGATCAAACAAGCGGTTGATATAATCAATAAAAGCATATAATAAACCCGCAGAAATCGCTAATTGACCATTTAAGAAAAAACTAGCTAATGTTGTAACTACCAGTAGAATAGTTCCGTTTCGCAAAAATGTTCCAAGTCCCCAAGCAGCGCCTGCGTCAAGTAATAGCGCCTTTTTCCCCATATCAAACCACTTTGTTACCGTTTGAGAAAACTCTTTTAATAATTGTTTTTCCTTTTGAAAAGCCTGAATCACTGCTACACCTTGGACGAATTCATTTAATTGCCCACTAATTTGCGAAATATATTCGCGCAATGCTAAATTGTATTTTGCAGCTTTTTTAGTATATAAATTCTGCCACAACACTAATATAGGTAATAAAATTAAAAGTGCTACACCTAAGCGGATATCAAGTAAGAAAATGGCAATGTAAACTCCGGTAATTTGAATGACATTACTTAAAAGATTGCTAATTACACTAACGTAAAAACTGGAACGTAATACTTCTGTATCATTGGTAATACGCGCAACGATTTTCCCTGCGGGTAGTTTGTCAAAATAAGCAACTGGTAATTGGTGTAAATGCGAAAACAATTGATCACGCATTTTTTTGACAATTTGATTGGCCATTTTTCGTAATTGCAAAATACTAAAATAGCGAAAGAGTGAACCCACAATATTTAATACTAAATAAAAAGATAGTAATTGAATTAAAACAAGCACGGGTAGATTTCCTGTATCAAAAGACGGCGTCATAACATCGTCAATCAGCCTTTTGGCAATTAACGGTGAAATTAATTCTAATCCTGAAGCTAAAATTAATAGCAATACGCTCATCCAAAAGATCAGTTTATGGGCCTTTAAGTAACTTAAAAGGCGCTTAATTATTTTAAACATTTTTTTACTCCTTACGAAATATCATCAAGCAACGTTTTTTAACAAACTCTTACTCCCCTTGTAATTGTTGATGATAATATTGTTCTTGGTACCAACCAGCACTTTTTATAAGTTCGTGATGAGTACCTTTTTGGATAACTTTCCCATTTTCCAAGACAATAATTTGATCCGCCGCAGTAATCGCTGATAAACGGTGAGTCACAATAACAGATGTACGATCTTTTTGAACCAATTTAAGCTGATTAATGATAGTCTGTTCAGTTTTAGCATCCACTGCAGAAAGTGCATCATCTAACAATAAAACTTCACTCTGGCGCAAAAATGCACGTGCTAAAGATAAACGTTGTTTTTGTCCACCAGATAATGAAACACCTTTTTCACCAATTAAAGTTTCCAATTGTGCTGGCATCTTTTTAACTTCTTCTGCTAATGACGCAGCAGTTAAGGCCTGCCACAATTCAGTTTCTGTTGCATCTTCTTTACCAAAAAGTAGATTTTCTTTAATGGTACGAGAAAATAATATATGTTCTTGTGGAACCTCTGAAAATAGTTGACGCACAGCGGTTGTGGCAAAAGCTGTTAGCGGAATATTATTCAATTGTGGAACTTGGTTTGAATAAGGATACCGATGAATCAATTGCCGCAATAAAGTGGTTTTTCCACTACCAGTTTTTCCAACAATCCCAACAATTTCCCCTTTTTTTATCGTCAAGTCAATGTGCTGTAAGATCTTGTTTGTACTAGTGGGATAAGAAAAATCATAATTTTTAAAAGTAATCGTTTCTAGTGTTGGTAACAACTTGGTCCCAGCTTGTTCTAAATTATCTTGCGTTTGTAAAACCTCATTGATGCGTCGCCATGAAGCTGCGCCTTGTTGCATTACATTTACCAAATCTCCTGCAGATATCATCGGCCAAACAATCATCGTTAAATAAACTTGAAAGGAAACCATTGCTCCAACTGTAATTTGTTGTTTTTGCACCATTAAAGCACCAACGCCAAAACTTGCAACAAAACTTATTGCCAAAATAATCGTAATTAAAGGACCAAAACGAGAATCCAACTCTGAAACACGGTTATTTTTCTCCTTCACAGCATTTGTTTTTGCATTAAAAGAACTTAACGTCTTCTTTTCTAAACCATATGCACGAACAACGCGAATGCCATCAATAATTTCTAATACTTCACTATTTAAATCAGAAACCGCATTTTGTGCTTCTGTAAAAAGAAAATCAACCTTTGAACCCCATTTAAAGATATAAAAGGCTAGAATGGGCATTGGCAATAACGCAATGACAGTCAAAAGCCACGAGACCGTGGTAGCCATCATGAATAAAATAAATCCTAAGAATAAACTCGTATTCATAAAAACCATAAGGCCATAACCAACCGTCATCCCCATTACTTGCACGTCATCACTAGAGCGGGTCATTAAGTCTCCCGTCCGAAAACGTTCATAAAATGGTGCACCCATTTTCAAAAAATGCGCCATCAACTGTTCTCGGAGATTTTTTTGTAAATCGTATGATCCTATAAACAATTGATATGTCCAAATGAAATCTGCCAAATAACACATTAAAATCGTTAAGGCAAAGATACTGCTATATGCGACTAGCAATGAAAGCGTCAATGTTTTTTGAATCATTGCATCAATAAATAAACGAATTATATACGTGGGTACAACTGCTAGAGCACTGTTAATAATCATAAAGAGTAAAACGACAGCATAGCGTTTTTTATTTTCTTTAATATAAGTGGATAAATGCTTTAAAACGTAATTCATGATAACCTCCAATATAAAAGCTCTACAAACGTTCCTCTCATGTTGGTAAAAAGACTACCGAACGAAAATTTTTTCACGTGTCAAGATATGTTGTCTTATTGTCTTTGACAGGAAGTTCATAAGGCGAAATAAATAAAAGCAAATTCTGCCTGTTTTTGCATAAAAGTTCTATAAAGGTTGCAGGCAGGAAACAACTTTTACTATTTTTGTGCGCAAAAAAGACTCTACCCGAGTATAAAACCAAGGCAGAGTCTGTCTGTAAATTCAGCATACTATTGCACTAATGCACTAATTGGAGATACCATACGGGAGTAAGGAAATATTTGCGATGAATGAACTTAATTCTTGTTGGTTTAACTTAATCATCATGCTTCCTCCTTCCCAAACTTTTTGTAAACGCTACACAAAGGATAACAGGTTACAAAAAAATGCACAAGTATTTTTTTATAATTATTTAATTTTATTTGTTTTTTTGTACAATTAACCACTATTTTACTGACCTTTTCCCACTAAACGTACCCAAACTTTTTTATTCTTTTAAATCAAAGTACCAAAACGCTTTTCAAAAAAATGTTCTAGATAATGCTGAAAAAAGCCAATCAAAATACACAAGCCCCAATAAATTAACGCAACTAAAATATACATGGACATATAATCAAATGTTCTACCACCAACAATTTTTGCTTTTTGGAAAATATCAGGAATTGTAATCATTGCAGCCAGTGATGTTCCCTTAACCAGATCCATTGCCACATTTCCTAATGCTGGTATTGAGAGACGAAAAGCCTGTGGCAAAATGATAAGTTGCATTGTCTGTATAAAGTTTAGCCCCGTCGCATAGGCAGCGTCCCATTGTCCATGGTCTACCCCTGTAATAGCGCCACGATAAATTTCACCAATAAACGCACTACTAGTCAGACTAAAACAAATAATTGCAGCTGTTAAAGCAGGCAGTTGATAAGGCAATCCAAAGTAGAGTAAAAATAGCAAAACAAGTGCTGGAACTCCCCGCAAAAAAGAAATATAAAAACGAATTAAGATTTGCAAGAGCTTGCTAGGTAAAAATGACAAAACAGTTAAGATAATCCCAATGATATTCCCCAATAAAAAGGTCAGAAAACTAATGCCCAACGTATAGCTTAACCCCTGCAAAACAAAAGGCAATGATTCCAACATTAAGCCAAAATCAAGTGTTGGAATATACATTAGTCTGGTGACACCGTTTCTTTGATTTCTTGTTTTGGTTTAATCGAAACATCTGTTTGGAAATACGATTCAGAGATTTTTTTCATGGTTCCATCTTTTTGCATAGCTTCTAACGTTTCATCGACTTTGTCTTTTAATGCCTTATTCTCTTTCACGAATAGAAAACCTGTATGGTTCGCATTAAAATAAACATCTTCCAAAATTTTCACCGGAATATCTGGTAATGCTGCCACTGACATTTTTTGTAAATAATAATCATTCAAAATAACATCCGTACGACCATTGGCAACATCAGTTAAATATTGATCATTCGTAGCATTATCATATGTCACAGGTGTTGCGCCATATTTTTCTGCAATTTTCATATAACTTGTGTTTGGTTCTCCTGCTGCTTTTTTTCCTTTTAAATCTTCTAATGAATGAATACCAGAATCATCACTTTTTCTAACAATCATACTATCAAAGGAATATTTAATTGGAACAGATAAAGAGAATTTTTTAGCTCGCTCTTTGGAAAGCCCAAAATCATTTGCAGCAAAATCAGCTTCTCCTCGATTGATCGAAGAAATTTGACCGTCAACATTATACTCTTTAAAGTTAACTTTGACCCCTAGTCGTTTGCCAACTTCTTTTGCTATCTCGACATCATATCCATTCAATTCATTTTTTTCGTTATAATAAGAAGAAGGAAATAATGTTCCTGAAGTTGCGACCGTTAACGTTTTTTTCTTTTCAACTTTACTCCAGCTGTCATCTTTTACCTTTGCTTTTGTTTCATTATTGCCAGTGCCACATGCACTTAAAACCAGCCCGCTTACTGCAATCACTGCAAATGTTGCCCATTTTTTCATTGTCTTCCCCCTGTAATGCTATTATTTATTAATCCTAGTTTTTAATTACTAGGTTAAACACAGATAATATCCTTTTTAGAAATTACTTTTTATTCCTTCATAAAGACACAATAATCCTACGTGTTACGTTTAAAGAAATCTATTCTTGATATGCTTGTGGTAACTGAAACTTTTCATTTTCCTCAAAAATATAACCAATTTGAAATAATAAATCTTCTCGTCCTTTAGCAGCCATAAATTGGATTCCCAAAGGTAGCCCGCTAGCTGTGACATGAGTTGGTAAGCTAATTGCTGGTTCACCAGTTAAATTAGCCAGTTGGGTAAATGGCGAAAGTGTTAAGCTATTTTCAAACATTTCATAAATAAGAGCGTCTAATTCATCTTCATCCAACAATGAAGCATGCGCTATCTTTTCAAAAATTTCTTTGCTTACCAATTCTGCCTCAATTTTAGGTGCAGAGTATGCCGTAGTTGGTGTCAAAAACAAATCATAATCTTTAAATAGCTCCTCCATAACAAATGCAGCTTGGTCCCATGCTTGTAAAGTAGCGACATATTTAGCAGCAGGTGTTTTCAAACCAGATTGATAGATTGCCCATGTCATTGGTTCCATATCTTCTTTTGTAACTTTTCTCCCAATGGCTTGCTCTATTTCTGCAAACATAGCGGCGGTTTCAGCTCCATTCATTTTATAATAAGCGCGAATTAATTGAATACCATCCAAAGGATACGCTATTTCAACAACATCATGCCCTGCTGCTTGCAAAAAGGTAACCGCTTTTGCCACTGCTTGTTTTGCTTCATCAGAAACCTGACTTCCTACTGGTGAAGTAGTAGTATAAGCAATTTTCAATTTCCTTTTTTCAACTTTTTTTTCCCATTCGATCTTTGGTGCCTGGTAAGGAGCTGCAGTATGTTGTCCTCGCATACCATAAAAAAGAGTCTTAGTATCTCGCATTGAGACAGTTAGAGCAAAATTAATTGCTGCACCTTGCCAATCACGCCAAGATGTCGGACCTGTTGGGATTGTACCACGGGTAGGTTTAAGGCCGATTAAACCACCAAAAGAAGCTGGAATACGAATAGAACCGCCGCCATCACTGGCAGCTGCTAACGGAAAAATTCCTGCGGCCACTGCTGCAGCTGCTCCACCACTTGATCCTCCTGGTGAATACTGTAAATTCCATGGATTGCGCGTGACGCCATAAAGTGTAGGATCAGTAATGTTTTTGAAACCAAATTCAGGTGCATTGGTCTGACCAAAGGGAGTTAATCCATTATCAGCTAATGCCGCAACAAAATTATTTGTCTGATTGGCTTTTGCTTCTTTGAAGATTTGTGAAGCTGAAGTAGCTGCCCAACCGGCCTTATCTTGACCTAAAATTTTTAGCGGTAGTGGTAAACCTCCAAAAATACCATTTTGGGTATATTCATATTCTCTTTTTGCATCAGCAACATTAAATGTGCCAACAAAAGCATTCAATTTTTGATTTTGTTCCGCTATGGTAACAATTTGTGCTAACAATTCGTCAATGGACAAGTTCTTGCTCTTTAATTCTTGTGCATAATAAGTGGCATCTTTCATGACTACACCTCGCAGATTTTTTGTCATCTTACTGTAAAAGGGCGCAAACGCTTTTTTCATTCACTGTATTATTACCACAACTCAAAAGATAGTACAACTAAAAAAACTGTACTATCTAAAAATAAACGACGTGATTATTTAAAAAATAGTGAATCTATAACTAGTCAGCATCCTGCATTAAGCAACAGATAATAATAGTGTATTAATAACCTATTATTCATAACCCTTCAAACCAATCTTGTTAAAAAAGAAAAATATCTTCCTTTTTTCAAAAATATTTGATGAATATTAATCAAAATACAGGTAGATTTTTTTCAGCTGTGGTACGCTGTAATTAAAGCAGACAATTAAATTTTCTATCGAGGTGAACTATGTGAAAAATATTCGTTATCGCATTCCACTAGAAGTAGGCGTTATTCTGATAATGTTTTTGAGTCTAATTCAAGATATGATTTTGTATAATTTTGTTGATCGCCAGACCTTTTACTACGCCAATTTATTAGTATTTCTAGGAATTTTATTTGGAATGTTAGGAACATCACTTTTTGTCGTAATTATCTGTATGTTAATGGTGGGGATTGGCAGTTTTATTCTGTACTTTTTTCCCATTGTTATGAGTAGTTGGCTAAAAGTTTATTTAATTTTAATCGTGCCAACTTTTACTCTGATTGGCTATTTTATTAAAACCGATATTTTCTTAAGAAAGCGACTCATCAGTAGTCGAAAAGAAATTGCGAGCTTTCTAAAAAATACCGAAGCACTTACAGGACTAGGAAGTATGAATAGTTTTGTAGAAAACTATAATCGTTTTTTGAACACTATGACACTGCGACCAAAATTAGATCGTGCGCTTGCAATTAGCATGTTTATGTCGATTATTTAGATCAATATCGTTATCAGAGTGAGACAAAAACAAATACGTTAATTTATAGTTTAGCAGAAGATTTGGAATATATTCGCCTACCAGAAGAACAATTATTTTACGTGGATGAAGGTACGTTTATCATTATTTCGCCACTTTTTAACAATCAATGCGTGAATGAAACTGAAAAATTAAACCAAATTACAAAAACACAAATGATGCTTATACCTTTTGACCATACGCAAGATATTACTATTCGTCAGAGCATGATTGTGTTACAACGAGACAGTCAGCTAACTGCCGAACAGGTACTGGGCCGTTTAAATCGCCGTGCGGAAACAGATTTAGTTGAGGAATATATTGTATAAGGAGTGAGAGAATATGCTAGACGTCTTTTACTGGCTTAGTATTGTGGTAACTGTCTTGTTTTTTTTAGCCACAGTTGGTCTATTTACTGCTGCCCTTTTCATTCAATCACGGGTTTGGAAATACTTTAAAAGGAGGAATCTACGTGGCTAGAGGTCTTATGATATTTACGATTGTCTCCATTTGGATTTCTGTCTTCTTTTCTTTAATAACTGTTTTTGGGGCTATTAAATTTTTGCTAAAAAACCTTAAACCACCCAAAAGAATTTTAGAACCCTTAGCAGAATATCCTCTGGTCACAATTGTCGTTCCTGCTCATAATGAAGAAATTGTTATTAAAGATACAGTTCAAGCAGTATTACGATTAAATTACCCTGTTAATCGTTTGGAAATTCTTGTTTTTGCAGATAACTGTACCGATAATACTTACGCAGAAGCTTTGAGTGTTAAAAACCTTCCTCAGTTTGCAGAACATGACATTAAAGTTATAGAACGCAGTGGTACTGGAGGCAAATCAGGTGTTTTAAACGATGCTTTAGAACAAGCAAAAGGTGATTGGTTGTGTGTTTATGATGCAGATGCAATGCCAGAACAAAATGCGCTTTATTTTCTGGTCAAAAAAGCACTTGAGGACAAAAAACGATATGCCGCCGTTTTTGGGCGTAATAAAACACGAAACTATAAACAAAATTTTCTTACGCGCTGCATTAATTTAGAAGTTGTAACTACACAGCGCATTCAACATACCGGGTTGTGGGAATTATTTAAAATTGGACATATTCCTGGAACAAATTTCATTATTCAAAAACAATATGTCAAAGAAATCGGTGGTTGGGATAACGGCGCCTTAACAGAAGATACTGCCTTATCTTTTAAGATTATGGAACAAGGAAAATTAATTGCTCTAGCCCATCAATCAGAAGCTTTCCAACAAGAACCAGAAACAATTAATGTTTACTATCATCAACGAAAACGTTGGGCCAAAGGGAACTACGAGGTTATAACCGGAAACTTAAAACATTTATTTAATCGCAGCAATTGGCGCATTAAATGGGAAATATTTTATTACATCAACACCTTTTTTTGGTTTAACTGTGCCATTGTTATTTCGACCCTTATTTTCTGGGCTAACTTAATTGTGATGCTTTTGAATACTTTTGATTTAAATTTCCAACTGCCTTTTACTTTTGGAGGCGGTAATCGCCAAATTGCAGCGATTTTATTAGTTAACTGGGGATTAATGTTTGCAATTTATCTATTGCAAATAAACGTAGCTTTGGTAAGTCAATATGGACAAGCTACTACTGAAAATTTTTTATACTCTGTTGCCTCTTATTTTACTTATTCCCAACTCTTTTTAGCTGTTTCTGTAGTCGCATTCTTTTCATTACTGTTTGATCGCATCTTAAAACGTGATGGAACGAAATGGTATAAAACACAACGCTTTAACGATTAAAACACGATAATTTTTTTTAGAAAGTAGAGGTTGCCATGAAACAAAAGCCATTATTATTATGGGGTGTGGCCATTGTATTATTAACGTCTTATGTTGCAATCTTATTTCGAACAATAGACGACAACGAACGAAATATCCAAAGTAACATTTACCAAAAATGGCGCGAACATTATGTCGTTCAAACCAAAAATGGAGCTTACGTAAATACTGGTGTCAAAACCCCTACAACATTATCAGAAGCGCAGGGCTACGGAATGGTGATCACGGTTTTAGCAGCCGAAAAAGGATTTGCATCAGAAAGTGAATTTCGTGAGCTTCAGCGTTACTATACTCACTATCAAATCGGGGAAAATAACCATTTGATGCAGTGGCGGCAATCACAGACAAAAAAAGGCTGGCAATCAGATAGTCTGCATAATGCCACAGATGGTGATTTAGATATTGCTTATAGTTTAATTAAAGCAAGTAAATTATGGCCCCAAAGTAAATATGATTATGCTAGTGCTGCGAATAATCTTTTAGCAGATATCAAAAATTACAACTACAACGAAGAAACTGGTTTTCTAACAGTTGGTGATTGGGCAACAGTTGATCAAAAAGCCAGCAAAATTTTACGACCTTCTGATATCATGCCGGCATATTTTACAACCTTTTATTCATTTACCAAAGACTCTTTTTGGAATCATTTAAACATACGCGGAATCGAGTTGTTACAAATTTTAAGTGAGCAATCTAAAACTGGTCTGATGCCAGATTTTGCTTGGATAAAAAGCGATAATACACTTACCCCCGCCAAACCAAATCAAGTAAATAATCAATACGACGGCGATTATTCTGCTAATGCTTGTCGCATTCCTTTGCGATTAATGAAATCTGATCAAGAACAAGTAGCACCTATTCTAGCAAAAATGTTGGATTTCTTCTCGATGCAAAAATTTGTTTATGCAGGATATACGCTCAAGGGAAAAGCGCTTGTCGACTACCAAAATCAAAGTTTTTCTGCTCCTGTTTTGGCTGCGGCCTATCAGGAAGATCCCTATAGTGGTCTAGTAACTTCTCAAAAATGGGTAGTCGAAGAACCGATTCACGGAAAAAATTATTACGATGAAACGTTAAAGGTTTTAGCTGTACTCGAAATGTATAGCAAGTAAGAAACAGCACTAAGATTTAGTGCTGTTTCTTTTTGTACTTCTTCACTACTAACAAAAGTAATAACAGTAATATTGCTAGTAACACACCCATAATCCCATACAATAAAGTATTATCTTTTTTTACCACAAAAACATGGTTATTAACAGTTTGTGCTTGTTTTTTAGTAATTTCGAATTCTTCTTCAAAATCCCATCTCTGGCCATTTTTTTCTTCTAACGTTAGTTTTAGCAAATAATTACCAGGTTCCAGCGGTTTTGTTTTACCCATTTCGCCATTGAAAAAAGCAATCTTAAATGAAGATTCTGGTGCAATGCTTCCATTTTTAATGATGCGACTAATCACTGGTTTTGGACTTTTGTCTTTATAAATATACCCATTCAAGGTCACAGCAGCGATATTTATCGGTTTGACGTTTTGTAACTGAATCTCTACACCTGCATTATTCTCGATAACAGAAGGCTTTACAGAAACGAACTTTAATTCAGGGACGATTTTTTTTTCGTTTTCAGACAACATCAAGCCGATAATATAATCATATTCCGTCGTAAAAGTATTCTCATTTGTTTTTTTCTTGGGCTTCTCTTTTTGTACTTGAATGCCTCCTAATAAAATTCCATCAAAGGATTGATTTAAAACAGACAGATTCAAAGAAACAATCCCACTTTTTTGAGCTGGAATGGTAATTGTTTTTGGATACTCAATCATAGTTGAGATTTTTTTTGCGCCAATAAAACCATTCGTTTCAAAATTATTGTAATCAATGACTAGGTTGCTATTTGTTTGTGCATCATTGACGCGAATGTGAAAGGTCTGTTGTGTTTTAGCAAAATTATTAATTTTAATTTTAAGCGTCTGTTTCTGATTTGGTAATACTTTTAAATCAAAAAAAGTATTACCTCTTTTGATTTGATTAGCTGGTAAAATAGGCTCTACGCTATAATCCACATTACTCGTTTGTGCAGCATAGCCTTTCACTGGTATAAAAAAAATCATAAAAAAAATGAAACACAAGAAAATACGCCTTTTCACGCTCACTTATTACTCCCCCATCGTTAATAAACAAAAAGGAGGTAGCTACCTCCTTTTTGTTTATTCTTAAAATACATCACTATTTGTTAAGTTACTAAATTTTATAAGGCATTGATTGCTGAGTATTGAATTGTCCCTTGGTATGTCTTAATACTTAAATTATTCGTGGCAATGGTCAACACAGGTTTTGCTAATTTATCCAAATAAGACTTTGTTCCTACTGGTGCAGTAGCACTTTCAGCTAGAATGGTTGCCGTATTTCCCAACACTTCAACATTTCCAATTTTCAATGAAGTTCCGATTCCGTTCAATTGAGTAGCTACTGCGTCAATGCGCCAAGGTGAAGCTGCGACTGCTTGCTCCCATTTTTCCTTTGCTGCATTAATTTGTTCTTCTGTTACCTTATCACTAGGCGTGACTGCTGAAATTTGATTTTTTGCAGCAGCAATTGATTCTTGGGTTGGTCGCGTGTCCGTAATACTTAAATCGCCTTCATAAGCTCCCGTAAATGTTTGATTAGTATCTGCTACGCTGTCTAAAGAATGCTTACCAAAATTAATATTTGGTACTGCATTTAACGTGTATTTCCCTGGATCTGAGGGTAAATTGGTTTCTGGATCAACTGTATAGTCTGTAATTTCTAAAGTTGTTGTTCCCTGACCTTGGCTAAGTTCAGCTGCAAAAACTGGCGCTGTTCCCCCTAAAATAATACCTGTTAAAAGTAACGTGCTCACTATTTTTTTCATTCTTATTCCTCCATTATTTTATCTTAACAATTTATTTGATTAAAATTGTTGTTCCCATTAAACAGCATTGACAAAGCGCCATTTATTGACTGCCTCATATTTACCCGCTTTATTTTTATTTTCAAATTGTAAGGTAATATCTTCCTTTTTTATCCGGTAGGTGAGCCGACCATGAGATACTTTGTTTTCAGAAACTAACATAGTTAAATAACGTTTTTCAGCTAAAGAACTTACCAAATTTCCTTTTATAATCCCCGATGTGTTATCACCACTTAACTCACCTTGTGAAATTTTTAAACGCACATCATTTAAAGAATTGCTATGATTGGCTAAGGGTTGAAATAATACCTCCAAGCGCCATTTTTGCGTATCTTTTCTGGCATCTAACAACTTAATAACCAAATCCTGTTTGGGATGAACCTTTTTCCTAAACGCAGTTGTTTCATGTGTACCAAAATCTAAATCACTAATATAATAAATGCGTGGTAGCATTTCTGTCAGTGGCGTAATCTCAAGACTTGTACTCCCACTTGCTGCGTAAGAAATTTTAGGTGCCAACAATAGACAAAAAAGTATACTACCAATTCCATATCTAACTTTCTTCATCGTGCTTCCTCCTTTTTTCAAAGAAAACGAACAAAGAAAATACGATAAATGACGTCCCTACAAAAGTATAGCCCATCACTTGTATTTCACCTGTTTTAGGATAAAACTGATGATTACCTGAAAGCGATGAATTTTTGTTTTTATCCTTTTCGTATAATTCGATTTGCATATGATTTGTCATCTTACTAGTTGCAGAATTTGCTAAAGCGACTCTTGGCGGCATGACACAAAAAAGGAAAATGAGTCCGCCTAAAAAAAATTTCCCAATTAAACCATAAATTTTTTTCATAGTCATCTCCTTTTAAGGTGCATCCATTATTGTCCAAATCGCATTTCCTGTGGCAGTTGTTTTATCGCAGTTGTTATTTAACTTCAATAAAAGGCCTTCTTGCCTATCGAAATTCAATTCTTTATTGACGGGTAAAGACAAATTCGTCAGTGATTGATTAGTAAAAGTAAACCGATCCGTCACAAGTGCTCCATTAGTTGCGGTAGCAGTAAATTTTATTTTGACATTTTTTGAATAAACAGCATCTCTTGTATCACGAATTTTAATTTTCATAGCTGCTTGACGAGACATAGGGGTATCCTCATCTGGTAAATTAGTTTTTGCATAGCGCCAATCATAGTGGTCCGTTAATTCTTCAAAGCCAAAATATCCTGTAACCATGAAGGTAGTATTGGCTGTTACACGAGGATTAACCCCATCACTTAAACTTACTTGTAATGTATTTTCTCCCCGTTTAAAATTAGTCGCTACGTTTAATAAATCAATTTGTGCTTTATCCGTATACTGAACTTGTTGACTTACCTCCGCTCCTTTTAAAGGCTGATTTCCAGCGACTAACGTGCCATTTATTCTTACCTCATAAGTTAAGTCATCTTCATCATTGTCTTGGTAAAAAAATGTATAACCAAAAGCATCAATGAAGTCAGTAAAATTCTCTTTTGTTGTTACTAATTGGGTGAGTTTTGGCGGTTCATTTCCTTTAATCCAAAAGGCCACTTGTTTACTTAGAAAATCTCCCGGTGTATTATTCCCAATTTCCGTAGTTGTAATATGACTTAAAAAATACGATTTGCTTGTTTGTGTATGTTTTTTTGGTATTGCAGTATAAGAAAAGTAGACATCTTCACCCGGTTTAACCTGTAAGTCATTAAAAGTAATTTGAATTTCTCCTGTTTGTTGGAAAATACGTGCTTCTCCTGGATAGTTTTTATCACCAATTTTTGCATTAATATTTGAAATTCCTTTTGCTAAATCAATATCATGTATACTGACATTAGATTTCCAGTTATTGATTTTTAAGGCAGCTTCTCCTTCCTCGACAGAAAAACGGGTGTGAAAAGTTAATGTGTCCTTATCTGAAGCGCTAGGTAAATCTTCCGTAAAGCTTTCATGATCTTCTATATCTACAATTGATTTATCTGCTACCAAAACATCATTTTCAATTTTAGTACTTAAATCGATAGGAACTTGTGTAAAAACAAATTTAACGGTTCCACTAGCCGCACCGTTTGATCCTGTAAATCCCCAATAAGCTTTCATATTAGAAGCAGAAAGGCCTAATTCACTACTCAAATCCGACCAAGGAATAACCGTGGTTTGTGTTTTTGAACCGGTCACAGGGTTTTTCAAATAATAAGAAAAGGTTTTTGTATTCGAATCAAAGTCATATCGGAATTCATACCAAGTACCATCGCGAATATTGTCACCCACAACTCCATTTAGTAATTTTAAATCGTGATGCCGTACAACGGCTTTATCGTTTACACCCCAATAGTTTTCTCCCAACCAACTCGTTGATTTATATCCTTTTGAAAGATTTCCAGGAAAAGTATATGCCATATGAGGAGTCGTTGGATTATCACGGTCAAATACATGAGTGCCATCATTATTACTATATAAGTCAAACTCAATTGCAACAGATTTTTTAATTGCTTTACTGTCTGGTTTATTATTACCGAAAAGGTTCGTCTGATTATTCCCATACACGCCAATATTTTGTCCATCGTCTGCAGTATTCGCACTCGTTAAAGCTTTTGCATTTTCATTTTGCATAACAAAGGCTAAACCATCTGCATCAGCGCCTTTACCAAAGTTAATATAAGTTCGACCATGAAAAGTTGTCGAAAAATCCATTTTATACTGTTCGTTTGACCAAATAGAAAGCCAGTTGCGCGTCCCAGAAAGTGTAATTTCTGAATAAGGAATACCATTATTCACATTCGCATCCTGAATAGTATTCACACCACTGCTACCTTGATTGCCTACTACATTGATGTCACCAAAAACACCATCTAATAAAATTGCCCCTTTGGGAACTTCGGGATTTCCTGTTTGTGCAGCTCGAAGATTGGCATTTTTAGGCGTTATTTTTTTCATTACCTGACCATGTCTGTCAGCTGTCACACTCGCACTTGTGTTCTCACTTTCATCTGTTTTAGCATCGGGGGTGCTCTGTTTACTTTCACTTGACCCTTCTGCGGAGTTTTGTGTTTGCGTTTCAGCAATTTCGTTACTGTCTGAAATAACAGTAGAACCCGTATCACTCGTACTACTAGTTGTTACAGATTGTGGTTTCGTTGCAGACAAGCTCCCCAAATACTGATTGTTTTCCCCACATCCATAAACACTGATTTTGATTTTTGCTTCAGTCTGCGATTTCATTTTCCATAGCGTAGTTTCATTTGTTAAAAAATAATAACCTGTTTCATCTTTTAAAAGATTCGAATCTGTATTTTCGTTTTTTAAAGAGATATCTTTTTGTTGTCCGTCAAATTCAATCTTTATTTTTAAATTAGTCAACTCTGGGCTTTTTTGTAGTATCTGTAATTGCCAAAAAGGATGTCGTTTGTCAGTTTCATCAAAAGATAACTTGAACGCTGCAGCATTAGTTTTTAATGACGCCACTTCAATTTGTGAAAGGTTTGATGTAGTGATAGCAAATGCCTTCACGCTCGGTGCAAGTATAAGCATTAGTAGACTGAGACGCCATAAAAAATACATACTCTTTCTTTTGAGCATACATTTCCTCCTCTCCTATCTTTTTTCTACATCGTTATCATAAATGAAAAAATCAAAACTTATTATCAATAATTATAAAAAAAGTTAAAATCGATGATAATTAATTGCTATAATTGTCATTTATACTAGGCATCATAAAACAGCAATAGTGATTTATATCACAAATAAACAAACTTTTGTTAGGGAAAAGGAGATTAAAAATAATGGATTTTAGAGTCTTTTTTGATCGAAAAACAAAAATTCAATTTTCTATACTATTATTCTTAATCGAGAAAGGAGCACCGGTAAGAAAAGATGAGCTTAAAGAAGTAGGCAACATTTCGTCCTTTATTTTAGAACACTCATTAGAGGAATTAACTGATTTAATGTCGGAAATGCAGATGAAAATGAAAATTTTATACCAAGAAGAAACAAATACTTATAGCATAAAAAAATATTCGCAAGCAGAGCTCGAGACCTTGTATTATTATTTTGTTAAAAGGTCTCTTTTTTATAAACTCATTTTATACCTCTATCATAATTCAAGGTATACCATACCCATCTTATGCCAGGAACTTTGTATCAGCGAGGCAACTGTTTACCGCAATATTGTTCACGCTAATCAATTGTTAGAAGAATTTGGCTTGGTGATTAAAAATGGTAAAATTCACGGTGATGATCTACAGCTTTGTCATTTTTTCTTTCAGTTTTTTTGGAACTCTTTCTCATTATCTGAGCTGGAGCAATTGGTTTCAGATTATGAAATTTTGTGTTTTACCGATCTCTTGGAGAAAAAATTGAGTATGAAAATGACACGAACAACAAAAATTAGGATTTGTTTGTGGTGTCGCATGTTAAAGGTTAACGCTCTAAGAAAAAACCAATTATCAAAAACCGTATTTAATCTTCTTGAAGTCTTTCGTTTAGATCCTATGTTTCAACGCGTCAAAGAATGTTACTTTCTTTCACTAAGTTATTCTGCTATTTTTGGTACAGATTATACAGCAGCTTGCATTTACTTGTTTTTATCTGCATCTTTTCCCTATGCTATGCAGGTTCGCTACGAGTTAAATGAAAAAGGTTGGCCGACTTATTTGGATGACGTTATTCAAATAAATGAAATGGTTTTAAAAAAAATTCACACTGTTTTTTCAACGGCAAATACAGAACCCATAAAATCCCATGATTTCTATTCTCTTTATCTTTTATCGCAAACGCATACTGCAATTTTATATTTAAAAGGAAAGATCATTGACTATAATAGTGAATTTTTTTTTAAACACTTGCCACAAAACAGTATCGAAATAGCCAATCACCCCTTCATTGAAACAATTGTACAGTCTGTTGAAAAAGATATTGAAAAAAAACTCGACCATACTGACCGTCTCTACTTATCTTGGGTATATTCTTACGTCGCTATGCAGGTTATTCAAAATAATCATGAACCAATTTCCATTGGTGTCCACCTTAGCAAAACACCTCTGTTGACAGTTATTTATATTGATCAGTTGAAGCAAATTTATGGCTCCTTGGGAAATATTCTTATCGATATTGCAAGCGCATCCAATCACTATGATATCTTAATAGCAGATGACACACTTTCAACATATGATTTTTCGTTTGACCAATTTTTTTGTATTCAAGATATTACCCAGACCTCCCAGTATTCCTTACAAGAAATTTTAAATGCTACTAAAAGAAAGGAAACACCATGCGAATTATAATCATCGGCGGCTCTCACGCAGGTATTGCAATTGCAAAATATCTCATAAAATTTGATTGTCACCTTGACATAATACTTATAAATGACACCAGTAATTTAGCTTTTGTCCCAAGTACGATTAACTTTATTTTTGAAGGCTATTCTACTATTGACAATCTCACAACAGATAGGATTGCTACAAAAAAAACACTTGAAGAGATGGGGATCAACATCAAGTTAAACAGTCCTGTTACAAAAATTATACCTACTACAAAGACGATTCAATTTTTAGACAACAACTTGTATCAAAAAGAATTAACATATGATCGCCTTATTTTAGCAATGGGTTCAGCTAAGTTTTCATTGTCTTCTTTTGCACCTATACAAGATAATCAACAACTTCTTACTTATAAGTCACCAGCAGAAACCATCCATGCCTATCAAAAAATTATGGCAAGTAAAGAAATTGCCATTGTGGGAGCTGGTCTAATCGGAATGGAATTAGCGAGTAGCTTAACACGTGTACCAAATAAGAAGATTGAAATTTTTGATCAAATGAATCAACCACTTTTTCGTTATTTTGATGAGAATATCACGCACATTCTACTCAAAAAAAAACCGAGCTGTGTTACTTTTACTTTTGGTAAAACTTTACACAGTACAACAAAAAAAGACAATAAAGTTTGCCTCTCTTTTTTTGATCAGACGAAAGTAAGAGCTGATGTCGCTATTTTTGCAACAAATCCCAAACCTAACATTGCCATTATCCCTTCGCCAATTATGCTAGATTTTGATAATACCGTTATGACGAATTCTTATATGCAAACTTCTGATCCAAATATTTACGCCATTGGTGATTTAGTCAAAGTTCCTTTTAGTTTCAAAGTAAAAAAAGCTTACTTGCCACTAATTTCTATTGCAAGAAAAACAGCACTGATTGCTGCGTGTCATATTGCAAAACTTCCGATACCATCTATAAAACCAGTCCAACGAACCATTGGCACTAAAATTTTTGACTCATACTTAGGTAGTACAGGAATTACCTCAGCAGAAGCAAGTCTGTTAAATCTTAATGTATCTTCTGTTACTAAATCATTTACTCACTATTCAAGCTTACCTCAGTATGCTAATTTCAGCCTAACTTTGAAAATTATCTTTGATACCAAGTCGCATTTGCTTTTAGGAGCACAACTGATAACAAATCTTCACGAAGCGCTCCATCTTATTACCCTTTTAGCCCAAGCTATTGTTGATGGAAAAACGATTGAAGCTTTACTTTTTCACGAACAATTTTATGCCCCATTCTTGTCTGCTGACACCGATTTTATTTCGGAGATTGTTTTACAAGCGCTTCATTCTTTTTCCGCTTAGACAAGAGCTAACAAAAAGCAAAAAGAGACGGCTTTCACCGTCTCTTTTTTACTTAGAATAAGACTATCAAGCAGATAATGGATAAGACATGCTTACTTATATCTTGTATTACTTATTTTCAATTTTCTTTTTACTAGCAGATTGCAAAGCTTTGAACAGAGTATTAAACTGCCCTTTAAAAGACATCACTTGTTCAAAAATATCTTCCCCGTCGTTTAACATTTTTACCGTTACCCAGCCCAAAGACTCAGTAATCGCCATTGCAACTACCGCATTGACTGCTCCACCACCGATCGTGCCGACAACTGGAACAAATTTCAAAATATTGCCAACTGCACTACGCCCAAAGCTTACAACAACTAATTCTTTTGTAATACTTTTGCCGATCCCCTCTGACCAAGATTGGCCAAAAATTTTATGAAGCCGCGCCATCATCACTAATTGTACCGGTACCAATAAAAACGCATCCGAAAATGGAATTGGTGACAAACCGATGATCGCCGCACTCAAAGAAGCCATATGAATTATGCCATGAGATTTTTTTTTGGTTGTTTCATCGACACCTTTTAAAAAATCCTCAAAAACACCATCAAAACGACTGCGCGTACTTCCTAAGAGTGCTTCTGCCTTTTCTTTCGTACTATCAAAAGTCTTCATGATTGTCTGAGCAACGGTGTGTGGCATTTTTTTTAAGACATCACCAAAAAAAGATTGAAATGCAGCATCATCAACTTTAACATCATCTACATTGTTTTTTTCTTGTAATACTTCATTATTTTGTACTTCATTGCCATTTCGGCGGCGTAGAAACTTCACGATAATCTTCCCCCTTTAATTTTTTATTTCAATAATCCCCTCATCGAAGGTAAATTTCAGGCTTTACTACTTTCAAAATATACTTTTTAACGATTTAAAACAACTATTAGGATTTTAACTAACTGAAGTAGTACATACCGAAATACCGGGATACCTTTTTAATGATTTAGTTTTAACTGCTGAGCAATATTTACTGGAAAAGAGCTCTGCAAAATCTGAACAATCTCTTGGGGAGTTTTCTTTGGATATTGAAGCAGCCATGTTTTAATACAGCCTAATGCACCACTGATAAAATAGGAAAAATAAAGTTCCAAATCTGCTTCATTATGAGTATCAAAGACAGCTGAAAAATGAGCAATAGAAGCAGGCTTTATCTCTTTTAATAATGAGTTGAAATTTTGTTCTTTAGTTTGATTTAATAAAATAATTGTAGCTAACTGTCTATTCTCCACAAAAATGACCAAAAGATTTTCTAGCCAACTATCAAAGTTTGGTTGTTCAGTATTTAAACGCTGTAACACATCTCTAAAAAATTCTGTTTCAATCTGATTCATCAAATCTCTTGGGTCCGTGTAATATTTATAAAAAGTCCCGCGATTTATATCCGCTGCTTGTGCAATTTCTGTAATTGTAATCGCATCTAATGCTTTATTTTGTAAAAGTTGTAAGAATTCTTGCTGAATAATTTTTTTCGTCATTTGACTGCGGCGATTATTTTTTATACCAACCATGATTTCCTCCTTTTGCTAAACAAATAAAAGTATTTTGTCTATTTAATAACAAGTAAAAAAAGATTGCTGATTGTTTTGTTTTAAAACTCCTCGTATACTGACATAGTATCATTAATTAAACAAGTTGTTCAATTAAAGGAGAAAAGTAACTATGAGTTTTTTAGAAGTAAAAAATGAATCAAAACGTTACAAAATGGGGGATGCTATCATTGTCGCCAATGATGCGCTAAACTTTTCTGTTGAAAAAGGGGAACTAGCCATTATTCTTGGTCCTAGCGGTGCAGGAAAATCTACTCTACTCAATATTTTAGGTGGCATGGATACACCTGATGAAGGAGAAATCTTGATTGCTGGTAATGACATCGCAAAGTATAGCGATAAACAACTTACCGCTTATCGCCGGACAGACGTCGGATTTGTTTTCCAATTTTATAACTTAGTCCCAAATTTAACGGCCAAAGAAAATGTCGCACTTGCAACAGAAGTCACTCAAAAATCCCTTGACCCAGTTAAAACTTTAGAAAATGTTGGTTTGCAAAACCGTCTCAATAACTTTCCCTCACAATTATCTGGTGGTGAACAGCAGCGCGTTTCCATTGCGCGTGCACTTGCTAAAAATCTAAAATTACTTCTTTGTGATGAGCCTACTGGTGCCTTGGATTTTGAAACAGGAAAACAAGTTTTAAAACTTTTACAAAACGCTAGTCGCAAATACGGCAATACTGTTTTAATTATCACCCACAACACCGCACTAGCACCCATTGGCGATCGTGTTATTCATATTCGTGATGCCAAGGTCCGTTCGGTTGAAATAAACAAAAATCCAATTTCGATTGATGAAATAGTTTGGTAGGTGCTAAAGTAAGATGAAAAATAAAACCTATTTAAAAGCAACATTTCGTGAAATTGTAAAATCCAAAGGGCGCTTCATTGCCATTATTTTGATTATCTTTTTGGGCACATTACTTTACGTAGGCATTAAAACTACACAACCTGTTTTAGATCACTCCGTAGACGTTTATATCAAAGAGCGCAAACTTTCTGACTTGCAAGTTATTTCTACTGGAGGTATCACAAATGCCGATAAAGTAGCCTTAGATGATATTGTAGGACTTTCAATCGAGACTGGCTATCAATTTTTTTATGCGGATGCAAAGAAAAATGAAGTTATCCAAGTATTTTCTTATGATCAAAAAAATGACCAAAACCACTTGGCCATCACAAGCGGAACCTTACCTAAAGAAGATAATGAAATCATCTTAGATAACTTAGCAAAAAAAGAAGGCTATAAAATTGGCGATACATACACAATTAATAAGCAGGATCAACTAAAAAACACTCAGTTTAAAATCGTGGGTTTTGCCTCCTCCCCTCTTTTTATCAGTGAAATAGAACGCGGCTATGCCAACATTGGCAATGGGAGCATTTCATACTTTGCTTATTTGCCAAAAAAACTTTTTAAAGCAGAGGTTGAATCTGTCCTTTATCTTAGCTTTGCCAATTTAAAAAAATACGAAACGTATAGTAGTGCTTATAAAAAGCAGCTAGCAAAAAATACCGCACTTATTGAAGCCAAACTCTCTAAGCGACCGGCAGAGCGCTTAAAAGAAATCAAGGAGAACGCAGTAGAAAAGCTCCAGACTGAAAAAGAAAAAATCGCTACTGGTAAAAAAGAACTGGAAAAAGCCCAAACGCAACTCCAATTAGCAAAAGACAAGCTTACCCAAGAAGAAACTCAAATAAATCTACTACCTGAAGCGCAAAAAACAGCCGCACAAAATCAATTAACTGCTGAACGAAAAAAACTTGCGACCAGTGAAGCTATTTTAGAAAAAAGTCAGTCAAAAATAGCAACAGGAACAGCAGAAATCAAAAAAACAGAAGATACAATTAAAAATATGAAGAAAATTGTCTATCGCTACAATGATCGCTTTGACAATGTGGGCTTTCAGGAATTCGGTAGTTTATCTGATCGTATCGCAGCAATTGCTGACGTTTTCCCGGTCTTTTTCTTCTTTATCGCAGCTTTAATCACCTTTACAACTATGACGCGGATGGTCGAAGAAAATCGGCGTGAAATTGGAACCCTAAAAGCACTAGGCTATACAAAAGTAGAAATCGCAAAAAAATACGTCATCTACTCCTTACTAGCTGCTAGTGTTGGTTTAGTTTTAGGTGTTATCAGCGGTACAAATTTCTTACCTCGGATTATCTTTTATTTAATGAGCGACCGCTACACCTTTAATGAAGCTTATGTCTTTTACGACTGGGACCCAATTTTGAAAGCCGTAATCGCTTTTTTAATCGCAACTTTGGGTTCTGCATTACTTGTTTTAACCAAAGAACTACGGGAAAAACCAGCTCAGTTATTGCAACAAAAAGCACCAAAACCTGGTAAACGAATCATTCTCGAATATATCACGCCTCTTTGGTCACGCTTAAGTTTTAATCAAAAAGTTAGCTACCGCAATTTATTGCGTTATAAAGCCCGGATGCTAATGGCAATTATTGGCATTGCCGGTTGTACAGGCTTGATGTTAGCTGGTTTTGGTTTAAAAGATTCCTTGTCTTCAGTTGCAGCAAAACAATTTGGTCCCATTATTGATTATGAAGGGATTATCAGCTTAGAAAATGATTTACCTGCAGCAGACGTTACAGACATGAACCATGCACTTACAAACGATAAACATGTGACAAGTTTTATAGCCAGCCACAATGAAACTGTCGAAATTCGCAGGAAAGACAAAGCCACACAAAGTCTCACATTAATGGTGCCTAAGACAAAAAAAGAATTTGAATCCTATGTACACCTTCATAGAAAAGGAAATAAAAATTTTTTTCTTACAGATACTGGTGCTGTCATTACACAAAAAATGGCAGAATTTTATAACATCAAAAAAGGTGATACTCTTCTTATTTACGATAGCAAGCAACAGCAACAGCAAATAAAAATTACAGGAATTGCCCAGAACTATCTTGGTAGTTTTTTGTACATGTCACCTTCTTACTATGAAAAAGTGACCAATCAAAAATTTTCAACCAATAGTTTCTTGTTTAAAAGCAACAAGATGACTACAAAAGAAGAAGATAATTTTGCGCAGATGCTATTGGATACTAAAAAAGTTGTCAACACGACATTTATTTCCAGACAAATTGAAACGCAAAATCAGTCGATCACCAATTTAAATGCAATCGTCTGGATTTTAGTGATACTTTCGGGATTACTTGCATTTGTCGTCTTGTATAATTTAACCAATATCAATATTTCCGAACGCGTGCGGGAACTTTCAACAATTAAAGTATTGGGCTTTTTTGACAATGAAGTAACCATGTATATTGTGAGAGAAAATATTATCTTCACCATCTTCGGAATTGTTACAGGCTTTGGGGTTGGGAGAGTTTTAACCCAGTTTATCTTAAATAAAGCCTCAATGGAAAATATGGTCTTTCCTTTAGTTATTAAGCCAGCCGCTTATCTTTATGCAGGTGGTTTAACGATTGTATTCACCTTAATTGTCATGTTGGTCACTCACTTTAAACTAAAACATATCAATATGATTGATGCTTTAAAATCAAATGAATAAAAAAAGAGACAGTGGTCATGTATGACACCCAAACATTCGCTTAAAATCTAGCTTTTTTAGGGTCTGCATTTTTCACTGCCTCTTTTTTTGCCTATAAAATTTATTTAAATGATCCAATTGCTAGTGCCACGGAAGTATCACCAGAGATAATTTCAAATTCTTTGCCGATAGTTGCGTCATTTTCCAGTGTTGCCAGAATCACGGTTGCCACATCTTCTCTTGGAATCGTATTTTTTTCAAGCTCTCCTGTTAGATTGTCTGCCAATTTAATTTTGCCAGTTCCAGCATCATTAGTTAAAGCACCCGGATGAATAATCGTCCAGTCTAGATTGGTACGGTGTTTCAACCATTCATCGGCATAATTTTTGGCAATTGTGTAAACAGTTAAAGAAGAGTTTTCCTTAATTTCTCGGGTAATTTCTTTGCGCCCAGTTTTAAAGGTACTAACCATGATAAATCGTTTAATGCCAGAAATTTCAGCTGCTGTCATAATTTTTATTGCTCCGTCTAAATCAATCATAATCGTTTTATCTAACCCCTTGCCACCCGCTCCAGCGCTAAAAACTATTGCATCTACATCTTGCATAGCAGCTGCAAATTCTTCAATAGAATTGGTGACAATATCTAGTAATACTGTTTCGATTCCGCGCGCATTAAAAAACGGTGTTTGCGCTTCATTGCGAATAACAGCTTTTTCCTGGATAAAAGGATGTTTTTCAATCTGATTGGCAAAATGTTTTGCCACTTTACCATTTGCACCTACAACTAAAACTTTCATACTATTGACCTACTTTCTTTAATTGGCAAATATTTAGTAAAAAAGAGAAACCTTGTTAGACAAAGTTTCTCTCTGGTTTAAAAACTATTCTTCTTCTTCAGACATGAATGATGTCTATGAAGCACTAGACATCATTCTATGTAATACCAACAATTTGCGAGGTAGAAAAAAACTATAACCATCACTAAGTCAAACTAAAAATCAAAGGAATGGCATTCAAATTGGCATTCAAAATTGGGGCACATAGGAAAGGAATTGAGTCATTATTCACATAATGATTAGTAACGAATTTCTGGTGGCGAAAAAATACTGAATAAACCATTCAACGACAGGACAGAATCTTTAACTTTTACTTTACCATCCTCTATTTCAGTGACATCTATAGATGAACGAATATCATTTATTGAATATTTATCATTTGGAATCGGCAGAATCGCAATCACTTTTAGTTTAGAATCACCCTTTTTACTACTAATAACAATCTTTCCTTCAGGAAGTTTTCTGATACTGTCCATGAACTCTGCTGTCTCTTTCGCCATCACTTCAGAAGTAACCCCTACTGAATCATAGTTCGTTGAAACAAAAGTAAGGAAGGGGCCTTCATTATTTGAATCCACGAGAATAGGAATTTCTATGGGCATGTAACCATTTGACCACGATTCTTCTATAAAATGATTTCGTTGGGGCTGCATTTTTTTTGACTTAATCGTTCCCCCGTATACTTCTTCCTGAAGGCTAGCTGTAGGTTGATAGATTTTCATTCCCTGTGTAGATATGTCTTCGGGAATCAAAGAACTAGAAGGTGCAACCCAATCTTGAACTGCAGAAGACCCATTCGATGCTGATCCCCAAATTGAACTCAGAATCTTATCTAAAAAATTACCGCTAGTTTTTGCTGCTATAACTTTCTTAATAATAAAACCATCCGAATCATTAAAACTCGTGGTGTGTTTTAACAAGAAATCTTCTTAATAGCGATGGGCCAAGCCGTAATTATATTCTTAATTTGTTGTATTGATGTGTCTCATTTTTCAAGATTTTTTTTACTTCTCTCTTCATACTCGCGTACATCTCTATACTGTTATCATTCCCATTAAAACAATGGAAACTCTCTCCATCATTATAGTAAAAAATCATTGCATTTATACTTCCGTCAGGATTAACAAACCGATATTCTGGATGCTCATTCAAGATTTGATTTTTCTTGTTGTTTAATTCAACTAAGATAGGTTTAACTTCGTTTAAAAATTTGAAATAGATTTCCGTTATGATTAAATTAAACTCTGCTATTGTAAATACGTATGAAATATAGGGCATGTTTCCAAATTGGTTGTATATGTCAGCTTTTAATTCATCAATTTCGTTTTTCAATTTTCTATTAAGGTCAAAATGAGGCATTGATAGTATTTCATCTAAATCAAAGTATGCTTTTTGTTCATGAATATTTATTGGTAAATGCCCATGTTGCGCATAATGTCTCATATGGATCAAAAACCTATATGAAAATTTATCGTCATATTGTTTACTAATCACTTTTTCTTTAAATGACGAAAAATCAGCAGCAGATAAAAATGATTTCATACAAACCTCAATGGAATCAGTTAAAGTTTTTGCCGAGCTAATGAAGTTTATCGTTAAAGCGTTTATTTGATAATAGTATTCATCATCAGACAACTGTGCATCTTTGCTCTCAATCAAGTCATTTGTATTTAACACGAAATGATCGAGTAAATTTTTCAAGTTGTACCTAAAAACATAAAATAATTTATTTAACTCCATGATATGCCTCGTTACTTCTACATACCTTGAAAATATCTCGTTGTCAACTTCAGAAATTAAAGTTATTACCTGTTCAATACTTTCTTGGAACTCTGTATCCTTCAGAAAAAATCTTCTATCCTTATTCACAGTTACAAGCCTCCATTCGTGTTTTTTCCATCCACACATAATTATTTAGATTTACAATAAAATCAATCAAATAGAAGCTTTCTGTACATTACCTTTAACTCTGAATTCTTTGGTCAAAAAAGCTCTTTGTAATTACTTAACAAGCTTCTCTGTTACCAGCATGGCTCTCAAATCCTTTCTCTATCAGTATTTCCACAATACTAATACTAACTAGTTTAGATAAAAGTTTAGGTTCATAAAAACAATAAAAGTGGGGCACATAGAAAAGGAATATTGTGCAGCTGTAGTAGAACTACTCCAACATTTCTTTTAATTCTTCTAAAGACTCAATTAGCTGCTTTATTTTGAAATAATCGATCCTTCCAAGCTCAGTTTCACCTACCTTAGTTTTTATTTCAGTCAAAAGTAATTTGATATCGTTGAGTTCATTTTTATGAAGCTCCTTTACATTTGAAATCCGTAAATACTCACTTCTGATTAATTGCCAAAATAAATCTGCGGTATTGTTAGTTGTTACTATATATCTATCAACAAACCCTTGATGTAAAATAATCTCAAAAATATTGTTTTTTAAGAGAATACCAGACTGTAATAAATCACTGAGGTTCTTCAAATCATTAGCAAACAAACCCTCTAAAAATTCATTGACACTATCTTTTCTTCTTTCATTATCTATATCTTTTAAGGATTGGTAAAGGTCAGGCTGTTCAGTTTTAATATTAGGTACACCTCTAATAAAGAATTTATCAACCAAATCTATGTATGGTTTTTCTTCCTGAGAGTACCTATAAATTAACTTTTCTTTAAATAATTCAATATAATCCTCATCAATGAGTACTAATCCAATCTTTTCAAATTGAAAGAATCTTCCGTAAACAGTAATCAAATCTTCAAAATCAAATTTGTCATCTCTAACATCTTCAATTAATTTTCTTTGAATTTCTCGAAGTTGAATATCAGTAAGCCTTCGAAAATCATTCAACTTATCTAATTGACTAATTTCTTTACTCATAGGGAAAAAAACCTTGTTCCAGTTCAAAACATAATCGCTATTATCAAAATAGCCCAATAAAATATATGAACTGACATCATAAGAATAAAAAATATCATCATCAAAAATCTTAATCTTTTTGTGATACTTATCTATAATATCTTCCCTGATAGATCTAGAATCATCTTTACTCAGATAATAATCAAAATATCTTGTATCATCCAATTTTTTTAACGTTGCAAGATTTTTTTCAGTAATATTCCCTAATTTGTATTCCCTAGTAACAACAAAAATATTTAGAAATAAACTTTTTCTAATTCTTGATTTTAAATCATCTTGTTTAAGTTCATTTATACATTCTAACAATTTAGACTCAATAAAATCATAATTTTCTATTATTGAAAATAAGGTTCTTAAATTTATACTAGGACTTTCATCACTGTTTTGATAAGTTTCGACAAGTGTCTTAATCCAAGAGCTATTCTCCTGGATAAAGTTATTTCTATTTTTTTTTAGAATCATTTCCTCAATTTTGGACGCATCATATGAAAATTTAATAGTTCTATTTATCACTTTTTCTTTGATTCTCTTGAAATCAGTGCTTTCTTCAATTTCGGAACTATTTGATAAAATTACTACTTTACACCTTAATTTTTCTAAGAGCTCATTTAGAATAAAACCCAATAAATCCTTTAAATTTACTTCATTACTTACTCTCTCTAAATCATCTATAAAAATTACTATAGCTTGATCTTTAGTTTTTTCCATTTTTGAGTATCCATAAGCGTCTAAAATCCAATCACTAACTAAACTAACGGAACTTAACTTTACGTCTCCTAAAACGCTTGAAACATTTTTAAATTTTTTGCTTATTCTAGTAAGAGATTTGAACATTGTTTTATTTTGACTTAACTCCGACAAGATTTTAGCAAATAAATCTTGTTTTAACTCTACTAAATTATTATAACCATACACAGAAAAGTAAATTGGATAATAATTTTCTTTTTTAAGATTATCAATTACACTATTTTTAATAAAATAAGTCTTGCCAGTTCCCCATTTTCCATCGATCTGTAAGGCATATTGTCCTTCTTCTTCAATATAATTTTTTATTATCTGAATTAAAGTGTCCAATTCATCATGCTCCTCTCTGTTAAATATTGCTAAAAGGAAAATTTTTCTATCAAAAAATTCGTTATTTACTGATAAATTTATGTAAAATATTTTGTCATCATTGATATCTAAAGCATTTTATCATCTTCTCGATTCTATAACTGTATGGTCCTATTAGCAAGAATCATAAAAAAAATCGGTAAGGTCTATTATTCATACTTTTTTAATCCATTGTACGGAGAGTATATATAAATCGAGATATTATAAGTAAAGCAGAGTACGTAAATCTATTAAAAAATAAAGATAAGTAAATGAGCAAGGTAAGCAATTGACAATCTTTTAAAAGACACCTTTTAAGGGCAGCGAGTGTCAATCCATTAAAAAGATATTAAAAAGCCACCCGTTTTCACGGGTGGATAAGTTACTTATTAAAAAAATATTTAATGCCGGAGGCTACTAATAAACCTGCGAATAAGCAAACTAGTACAATAGTACCAAAAAATACTATACTAGCTCGTGTTTCTCTATTGGAAATAAGATAGAAAACTATAGTTGCAGTTATAAGAATAAGTAGTAGCCAAATTTTCCTGTTACTCATTTTGAATTTTCCTTTCAAAATCTTCAGTATCTATTTTTGTCAGTTCTAATTGTTTAGAAATTTCGATAAATGAGGGTACTTCTGTTACTTGGAAATCAGTCAATTTATTTTTCTCTTCGGAGGTTAGTGAATCTGTGTTTACATACAATATTTTATAAGGGGACTGTTTTATGGCTTCTTCATTTTCTATTATTACTTTTCTACAATATAAACAAGTAGATCGTCCAAAATAGATTAGCGCGTTACTTTGTTTAGTCTTTCTGATTTTCTCTACTTGATCTAAATTGATTTGCTTAATATTCTTACTCTGTAACACATGTTCATATACCTCAATCTCCTTTTGAACTAACTCATTGACAAATTCAGAACTATTTAAAGTATTGTTACTCTTATTTTCAGTGCCATTTGGTGAAGTACCACATGCTGAAAGGAGTGACATCAATAGTAATAATAGGAGAACCTTTTTATAAGTAGCCATTTGCTTGACAAAATGATTTAATTGGACCATATTTTTTAAATTTCTTACATCCAGCAGATAGACCCCATCTGGTAAATGCTGTAGTTATTTCAGTTATAACTGCAGTACCAACAATTACACCAACAGCTTTAATGGCAAGAATCAGCAAAGCAGGAAGTACGCGAGGAGCAATGCTACCTTGTTTTGACTCTTTTGCTAAAGTTTCTACTTTTTCCCACTCTTGTCCAGCCTTCTCCGCATTTTGATATTGTTCTTCTGTAAAGATTCCATCTGTAACAATATCGTGATCTAAAATCCACTTTTTATTAACGTAATCATACTCTGAATAGTCAGTGATTTGATCCAAAATAGTTTTAAATTCTTTTTGGTCAATCTGGGCCAATTTTTGGTAAGCGTCATTTTTTTCCGAAGCAAAGGCATTTACTGTTGGTAACAGAATATTTGCAAATAAACATGCTACTAAAGTAACTAAGATTGCTTTGAAAAATCTCCCTTTTTTTATTTCCTGTGTCATTTGTTCCATGTTGCATCCTTCTTTCTTTTTTATTTTTGGTACATGTGAATTTTAACTGACATACTCGTTGCTACACTAGCAATTCTCGATGGCAATAGCGCAATTTCTTATTGCTAAACAATATTAAGCATCTTATTATATAAACAAAGAGCTATGTTTAAGGGAGGTTTTACTTTGACAATTGGGAATCGAATAAAAATTGAAAGAAAGAATAAAAATATTTCTCAGCAGCAGTTGGCAGATCATCTAAATATCTCAAGACAAGCTGTTTCGAGATGGGAGAACAACATCTCTTTACCAGATTTGAATACCATAGTCTTAATTGCTAAGTATTTTGATATAAAACTAGATAACTTTACGAACGAAGTTATCGAAGATGATAGTGCTACGGAGATAAAAGAAGATGGAGTACAGGGAGCTAAAGAAAAATTTGAAGTAGATGCAGAAAAGAAAGATGTTAAAGATATAGCAATTAAAGAAGCGACACCATATATCCTTGTTCTTACATCTATCATAACAATGGTTTTCTTGTTGCCATCTAAGGTTAAAGTTCCAATACTATTTTTTGGTTTACTGTTTATCATATTCTTTGTTTCATGTCTGCTTATTTACTATATAATAAAGAATTACTTATCTCGAGAATGAATAGAATCAAGAATGACTGGTATTAGTGATATGAATTTCTACTTATTTTGAGTTGAAAAGTTGATAGACAATAAATAAATTTCAAGTAAAGCAAAAAGGACTCTATATTTGAACGAGTCCTTTTTAAATATCATAGACTAAGCTGCTTAGTGCGTTTTCAAAAATAAATCGATGCGCCTTACCTATTCATGAATATACATTTTTATTTCTGATTTCCTAACAATACAATCTTATCCGCCTTATAATACATTGGATGTCCGGCCATGCTTGGTTGTAGATTCTCAAATCGACATTTGACACTCTCGCGCTTCATAATCTCATCATTGTTAATCGGATGGTCTAAGGTATTGACGGTGACTTGCGTTGCTTTTTTACGGAATTGTCCCTCTAGGATAGTCACCGAATATTTGTACCCGATAATCTCATCAGTATAGAAGTTTCTTGGTTTGTTTTCGCGATCTAGAATGACCTGTCCGTTTTCATCGGTGCGAGTTTCAGTCGCAAATTTCGGAGTGACCTCATCTAGTTCAAAGGTTGGGCCAATGGCTCCGAAATCAAAATCGTTGATACTTAACATTTTTGGCATCGTGTTTTCTTCCTTTCTTTGCTATACTTGTTTTAGAAAATTTTTAACAGAGCGTTCGTTCACTTATTGGGAAGTGACGGACGCTTTTTTGGTGCGTTCTTGAATAAGCGGAATTAAATCGGGACGTTGTTGTTCACTGACGTATTGAATCATGCGGTCAGAAAGTTCGGGTGTCCATTCATAATTGGGGCGAATCTCTAACAAACTTGGATCAATCCCGACACCCTCATGATGCAAGAAAAAGAGTGCCTGAGTTAATGCCATGGGTCCACCATATTCATACCAGTTCAAGGAACGGTCAAAGCTACTCACTTGATACTGCCGAGTGATAGTAGGAACCAGACTTGGTTTTAGGTAGTCTTGCCACCAACGACAGACCTGCTTTAAGGAGCCGTCCGTGTAAAAGGTAAGTTCCGTTTGTAGAAATCCTCGAATTAAGTTTGCGATACATTGATCTTGCGGTAAAAAGGCAATCGTTCGAAAGAGGCTTTCTGCCACGTCATTTCGTGTCTCGACTTCCAAACGAATTTGGGGAGCCCGAGCCAGAATTTCCTCTTGTTTCACTCCATCAAAATCTTTGGCCATTTCTTTGGCTTTGTCGTAAGCCCGAAACATACAAGCCGATCCTCGAACGCCGATACTAACCGTTTTTGCCCGTTGTTTGGCATTAGACTCGCTGTCATGGAGTTGATAGCTTCGCCCTTTTGAAAGGAACTGTTTTCGCTTCACTTTATTGTGAATCTGATCCACTGTGAAATAAGGGACTTCGTTGTAATCATCCAAGGCTAAATCTAGACGCTTGATTTCAAAAGTGAAGGCGGTTTGGCTGGCATACTCGTAAAAGCGGGTGGCGAGTTCTTGAAAGACATTCGCCTTGGGGTTATACGAAAGCAAAATCCATTCATAGGTGGTACAAGCTTGTCCGCTTAAGACAAGGGTTCCGCGTTCTTTGGCCTTTTCTGGCTGGTGATAGGTGTAGTATTTGAGAAAGCCACAGGTGTACACAATATCGTATTCTTCATGTTTTAAACTGCCGGCTTGAATCGAAACGGATTCTAAACTGATTTTTAACAAGTCTTGAAAGACCGTCTGATAACTGACTTGATGCAAGACGGCTTGAAACCAATCTACTTTTCCTAGCACATTCTGGGTACTTTTGGTCATTTGGTCACCTCCTTTAAAATTTGCGCTTGTTCGCAAATCATTTTTGTTGTGAAAAAGCTTGGTATTATCAGCTTTTTTTGCATTTTTCCGGTAGTTATTAGCCATTATTTTTCTCTTTATAAGGTGCTATTAGAAAGGCACCTTATCCTAAGCCGGTGTCTGGTGTTCGCAAAAGACCCGTGCGTTCCACGCGTCCGTAAGCCTCGCCTGCTGATTGGCTCTCAGCCATCGCAGGCGAGGCAACGGCTGCGGCAACCACACCAACCCAACACCGGCTCCTTTCCTTGGCCCCACACCTTTGTTTAGTTTTGATAGGTTAATAACCATCTTCTCAACGCCTGAATGCTGTATAAAACCATACCTGAGTCCAATCGAATTTCTGGACAGCCCTGAAGAACCCATTCTTTCAATGTATTAACACTCACATCAAAATGCGCCGCACAATATTTTTGTTTGACGATATCCTGTTGGGTTTGTGTTTCTTCCAAGCGGGTTTCTAACAGGGCAAAGAATTGATTGGTCTGATCTTTTTGCCAATCCAGGAGCGCTTGTGCCAATACCGACATTCTTTTCACCTCCTTACATTTTCTTTTTAAAACTAAAAGAACTATAAATAAATAAAATAGTATCTTTTTGTACACTCTACCGCGATTCAAAAAAGATGTCAAGTATATTTTAAAAGTTTATTTGAAATACTATTTAGTTTATTTTTTGCTTGAATTTTTTAGGGAAAGCGCTTATGATAGATTCGAGGTGAGGAAAATGATAGAAAACTTTGGCGGCAATGTCGCTCGTTTACGAAAAGAAATGGGACTTTCCCAAACGGAATTAGCAGAAAAGATTGGTGTACAAAAACAAACCATCTCCAATATAGAACGGGGAATTCGCTACCCGACCTTTGAGAGCTTAGAAAAATTTGCGACGGTCTTTCATGCGACACCGATTCAACTCTTTGGTTCACCAAAAGAGATTGCGGTCTCTGAAACAACGGTTATTCTTGATCGCATCGACGAGTACGATCAAAAAGTTCAAAACTTGTTTACTTTGGCAAAAATTTTGAATAGCCATACAGTGAAAGAGATAGACGAGGTAGCAGAAAAGCTAGCCTTTATTGAACGTTTCTTTACCCCACAAATGCGTTTGGATGAAGACGGAAATCCGATTTTGGATCGTCATGGGAAGCCGGAGATGAAGCCAGTCTTCTTTGACAATTTACCGTTTGAAGAAATCGAGAAAACCGCAAAAGACTTAGCTTTCATTCAAGAAGCGCAACAGAACAAGTAACAAAAGTTCATTCCTTTCCTATGTGCCCCACACAAATAGGAGGAAAAATAGAATGGCTAATTTTGATCAATATGAAAAAAAGAATGGTGATAAAGCATGGAAGTTCCAAGCTTATCTAGGAACTGACAAAGTAACAGGTAAACCAATTAAAACCACTCGAAGAAATTTTAAAACAAAAAAAGAAGCCCAACTTGCTTTAGCTAAATTGCAAGTGGACTTTGAACAAAAAGGTCTCGAAAAAGATGGAAATGAGACTTTTCAACAAGTTTATGATTTGTGGCTGGACACTTATAAAACTACTGTAAAAGAAGTAACGTTCATGAAAACCGAAATTAAGTTTCGAAAATGGATTCTACCAAAATATGGTGACCTAAGAGTGAATAAAGTGACTGTACGGATGGCACAAGAAATCATTAATCAATGGGCAAAAGAAACGGATCAGTACCGAATACTGCATTCAACTGCAAAAAGAGTATTTGAATATGCGATAAATCTTGGCATTATAACAAACAATCCATTGTCACATATTATGATGCCAAAACGTGAAAAGCGAACAACCACAGAAAAGGTTAAAGCCTACACCAAGGAAGAAGTAAAAAAAATTTCTGAGTATCTTCAGTCAAAGAGTGGAACATATCGTTCTGAATATGATAAGACACTTATGCGATTCCTATTTTACACAGGTTGTCGAATCAGCGAGGCTCTTGCATTAAACTGGAATGACATCAACTTCGATGAAAAAACAGTTACTATCAACAAAACTCTCAGTCAAACAAAACACGGCTATAAGGTCTCTTCACCGAAAACAGATACCAGCACAGCCACAATATCAGTTGATGATGTTACCTTATCTTTCCTAAAAAAATGGCAATTAAATCAAAAAGAATTTATGTTGCACATTGGATTAACCAATCCTGAAATGATTTTTTGCGGTATTTATAAACAAATCGTAACTCATCATGCTATCTATGTACGGTTACAAACAATTACCGAAAAAGCTGGAGTTCCCTTTCTAGGTATCCATGTGACAAGGCATACACATGCTAGCCTTCTTCTAGACGCTGGTGCATCATTAAAGGACGTACAAGATCGACTAAGACATGCTTCAATCAAAATTACAATGGATACTTATGGTCATCTAAGTAAAGAGACAAAAGTCCAAACTGTTGATAAATTTGTTCAACATCTTAATGCTTGATAATCTAATGGCATTCAATTTGGCATTCAAAAAAGAAGAAAAAGAGCAGAATCCCTATATGCTAGGGATTCTGCCCTCTAGAAATCTTATTCTTCTTCTTCACTCATGAATGTATTGAAGACTTCTTCAATCATGTCCCATTCAGCTTCAGTTTCGATTTGTTCCAATTCGCCTTCTGTACCATCTTCGTTTTCGATGTATGCATAGGCTTGTAATTCAACGTCTTCGTCTTCTGATGCACCTGCTGGGTACAATAAAACGTAATTGCGATTGAATTCTTCTTGTCCATCAATTGTTAATAAAATTTCGTAAAGCGTTTCGTTACCTTGATCGTCTACTAACGTAATGTGTTCGTGTCCTTCATGATCATGGTTGTGGTCGTGATTATGTTCAGTCATTTGCTTTCCTCTTTCCTACAAAGGCGACTTTATATCGCTGCGATCTAAATAATTTTGTAAAATCATCACGGCGGCTAACTTATCGATAACCTTTTTCCGTTTTGCCCGTGACGTATTCGCTTGTTCTACGAGCATTCGCTCTGCTTGAACCGTGGTTAAGCGTTCATCTTGATAAAAAACGGGCAAGTGAAATAACTCTTCTAATTTTTCACCATAAGCTTGTGATGCCTCAGCCCGTGGACCAATGGTATTGTTCATATTCTTTGGTAAACCCACAACAAATTGTGTTACTTCATATTGGGTTACCAGTTCTTTAATACGATCAAATCCAAATTCACCATTGGCTTCATCAATACGGATAATTTCCACACCTTGTGCTGTCCAGCCCAATAAATCACTGACTGCAACGCCAACAGTTTTTGAACCGACATCTAATCCCATGATCCGCATTACAGGCTAATCCCATGATTGCCAAGGTAATACCGAATTAAGACCTCTAAAATCTCGTCTCTTTCATGACGACGGATTAAATTACGGGCATCACGATAACGAGGTATATAGGCTGGGTCGCCGGAAAGTAAATAACCTACGATTTGGTTGATAGGATTGTAACCTTTTTCTTCCAAAGCGCGATAAACAATGGCCAACGTTTCACTTACTTCTTTTTTGCGACTATCGTCAAAATCAAAACGTACTGTTTCATCTGTAAAACCCACAGTTAACACCTCTTTCTTCTAACTATTGCTATAGTTCATTTTACTAAAACTTCTCTAAAACTACAAACAAAGCGTCTACTTTTCCTACTTTAACAAAGGAATATGCTTTTTTTATGAAGTCTGTTTCTTATTTTAACATTTTTTAAGTGAAAAAAATGCCTAAAATGAGCGATAAACGTATTGATTTTTAGGTGCTTTAATCGTACTTGTCTTTGTAGTCTGTACCACTGGCAGCTCCCGTTTTAAAGGTTGATAAAAATTACTTTGAATAACCCCTTCAATATGCACCCATTGATCATTTTTAAAACTAGTTCCTGTCGGTAAATGGATTCGTAAACCAAAAACCCCAGAATCGGCAACACAGTGAATAATTCCAAAGCGGAAAACAAAATCATCTTCTTTTTGATCTTGTTTAGCGTGATAAATAAAGCCATCAAAACTAATTTTACGCCCAATAAATTCACTTGGATAATTATAAATTAATTCCATTATTTCTAAGTAATTTTCCTCAGTAACAGCTAAAATTTTTGACTCGTCATATTTTTTCATTAATTTATCCATTTGCTTTTGGTATTCGGTTTTATTGTAGTACATGCTAGTATTTGGTTGTAAATATTGAGTTTGCATTTGCGGATCTCCTACCGATTCTTTGCTAATCGGAAATTGAAAACCTTTGGCCTGAACAATCGTAGTATCCAAACTGACCACTGGAAAAAAAGTCCCTACAATAACCGGTAGTACTAATAAAATATACGCAATTATGCGTTGATGTCTTTTTTTAAGACCATGCTCGTGTGCCATTTCTTCGTGGCTATGGGTATGATTTTCGTCATTTTTACCATCAGCTTTTACCCATAATACAAGTTGTACCATTGCCAAGATAAAAGATAAAATCATAGATAAAACTGCCAGATAACTATAGTGAACATTAATAAACTGATTAAGTTTTCCCGTAACTTGCAAATACATCATCAACTCGAAATAACCAGCTAAAATTAAAAAGCGAATCATAAAGACACCACCAATGCATAACCTGTAACGCAAACGACAATAATTGCGACGAAATTTGCGATAAAACGTGTGCTAAAATAGCGATTCATCATTAAGAGATTTTTAATATCCACCATGGGGCCAAAAACCAAAAAACCAACAACTGGACCGGTACCAAACAAGCTTAACAATGAAGAACCAATAAAAGCATCCGCTTCTGAGCACAAAGACATCGCCAAAGCCAAAAAGAGCATCACGAAAACTGCTAAGACTTTGTTTGAACCGAGTGTTAACATGACTCCAGTAGGTAAATACGTTTGCATGGCAGCTGCGATTAAGCCACCAATCATTAAGTAGCGACCAGTATCAAAAAATTCATCAACGCTATGTTCCAATACATGTCCTAGTTGTTGCACAAAGCTTTTCTTTCTCATTGAGTTAGAAGCATCCTCATGATGGTGGTGATGCCCTCCTTTATTCACATTGGTTACAGCTTGTTGTAGGGTAGCGTCTTTAATAATCGGTTGTTGGTTGAAATAAGCCAGCCAAATACCAATGACCATAGCAACAATTAAACTACCGACTACCCGCAAAAAAGCATACTGCATCGAATTTCCAAAGGCGATAAAAGTGGAAAAAATGACAATTGGATTAATAATAGGTGCTGTTAGCATAAAGGCAAAAGCAGTGTGATTAGGGACTCCTTTTTTGACAAATTGATTGACAATTGGTACTATCCCACATTCACAAGAAGGAAAGAAAAAGCCTAAACCACAGCCAACTGCAATCGAGGCGAATTTATTTTGGGGCAATAATTTTTGGACTCTTTCTGGTGTTAAAAAAACATACAGTGCCCCAGAAATAATGCATCCTAATAAAACAAAGGGCAATGCTTCAATTACAATAGATAAAAAAATCATACTCATCTGTAAAACCGAATCAGGTAAATGATTAAACATTAAAAGACTCCTTAAGTTATTTCAATATGTAATTTTGTTGTTTCATCAAAAAGAGAACCTTCTAACGCAATGGGCTAAATAAGGTCTCATTTTTTAAATCTTATTTTTTCATCGCTTTAATATACGCTTTTTCGTGTTACCTCACAAGACTAACACGAAAAAATTAAGCTTTCGTTTACTTTTTTGGAACTTATAATCAGTAAATTTGACTTTTATTGACCAAAATTTTACATTGAAATTGAACTTAACAAAAAAGCAGGTGAACACATGATTCAAGTCAAAGATTTTTATACCGGGTTACAACAATTAAATCAAGAGAAATTAGCGATTGCGTATATTTCTCAGCCAGGGTGCAGCATTTGCGTAGCCGTCAAACCTCAATTGGAAAATCGTTTTGAAAAAGATGTTCCGATTTACCATTTTGATGGCAATAAATTTCCCGAAGTCGCTGGTCATTTTCAAGCGTTGACAGCGCCTTTAGTCGTCTTATTAAGCCACGGCAAAGAATTAAGCCGATCTGCTCGTTTCATCGATTACCCAGCCTTAACCAAAATTATCACAACATTTTCTGATGAGAAACCTGATTATTCTAAACTTTTCCAATAAAAAAGAAAGACCGAGCAGTTGTAGTGATTCTACAAAACAACTCAGTCTTTCTTTTTATTTTCCTTCTTGTGAATGTAAAAAATAAATCAGTGTTTGCAATTCATTAGTCAAGTCCACGTTTTGAATTAAAACACTCTTAGGTGCACTAAGACGAGCTGGCGTGAAGTTCAAAATACCTTTAATTCCAGCTGCAACTAATTCATCTACTATCCCTTGAGCAAATTCGGCGGGTACAGTTAAAATTGCTATATCAATTTCTTGAATTTTAATTTGCTCTACCATATCAGCCATTGCATAAACGGGAACACCATCAATGATTCGACCAGTAATTTCTTCATCTGCATCAAAAGCTGCACTAACACGAATACTATTGCTTTGATGGAATTTATATTTTAATAGGGCTGTCCCTAGATTACCAACACCGACTAACGCAACATTGGTCATATGATCTTCATTTAATGTTTTTGCAAAGAAGTTCATCAATGCTTCCACATCATAACCATAACCTCTTTTACCAAGTTCACCAAAATATGAAAAGTCCCGACGGATAGTTGCACTATCTACTTGCACCGCTTCACTAAGTTCCGTTGAAGAAACCTTTTGTTTTCCAGCATTGTTTAAAATCCGCAAATAGCGGTAGTATAAAGGCAAACGTTTCGCTGTCGCCTTAGGAATATGATGATCTTTCAACATGTACGCCTCCATTTGTGAATTTTTCACGTATTTTACTGACAAATCATAACAGGACGTTTGGTGAAATGCAATTTCTCTGCTCATAAATTTGTGAATTTTTATTTTTGTCTCTGCCTGTAATATACACTAACCGTAAAATTATGATAGACTACAACTGATACGCTGAATTTTATTCAAATTTTATTATTTGACTGGGCATAAAATTTGTGAAAAATCAGTCAGATGCCATAATTCATTTAAAGGAAGATTATCCATGATATTATTACAAGCAAATCAAATCGCCCGCCTTTTTGGTGCCGATGTTTTATTTCGCAATATTCATTTAGAGATTGCCTCAAAGGCTCGGATTGGCTTGGTGGGGCGTAATGGTGCCGGCAAGTCCACCTTGTTAAAAATTATTGCGGGAATTGAAGCGCCTGATGAAGGAAACATTGCAAAAAATAAGACAGCTACCTTAGGCTATCTCGCCCAAGATACAGGCTTAGCTTCAGAAGCAACTGTATGGGATGAAATGTTGACAGCGTTCGAAAAGGTTCGACAAATGGAACAACGAATGCGCAACCTAGAAGTTAAAATTTCTACAAGTAATCCTAGCGGTAGTGATTACGAAAGTATTTTAAAAGAATACGATAAGTTACAACACGATTTTGCCGATATTAACGGCTATGGTTACGAAAATGAAATTCGCTCCGTTTTACATGGTTTTCAATTTGATGAAAGCTTTTATCAGCAAAAGATTAATAATCTTTCTGGGGGACAAAAAACGCGCCTTGCTTTAGCACGCATGCTTTTGCAAAAACCTGATATTTTAATTTTAGACGAACCTACTAACCACTTAGACATTGAAACTTTAAGTTGGTTGGAGAACTATTTACAAAACTACAGCGGTGCGCTGCTTATCGTGTCTCACGACCGTTACTTTTTAGATAAAGTAACCAATGAAATTTACGAATTAAGTCGCCATAAAATGACTCACTACAAAGGAAATTACAGCCGCTACTTGGATTTAAAAGCCGCACAATTAGCCAGTGAGTGGAAAGCTTACGAAAAACAACAGCAAGAAATTAACAAATTAGAAGATTTTGTTGCACGAAATTTAGTCCGGGCCTCTACCACCAAACGAGCGCAAAGTCGCCGTAAACAATTGGACAAGATGGAGCGATTAGATCGACCGCAAGGAGCAGAAAAATCAGCACATTTTCTTTTCCACATTGATAAGGTTTCTGGCAATGTCGTTTTACAATTAAATGATGCGGCTATTGGCTACAGTTCCAATGAAATTCTAGCCCAACCGGTGGATCTGGACATTCGCCGCCAAGATGCGATTGCCTTGGTTGGCCCAAATGGAATCGGTAAATCAACCTTATTAAAATCTTTAATTGGACAACTCCCCTTTATTCGCGGTGAGGTACAATTAGGCGCAAATGTTTCCATTGGTTACTATGATCAAGGTCAAGCAAATTTAAACAGTAATAAAACGATTCTGCAAGAATTATGGGATGATCATCCTACAACTCCGGAATTAGAAATTCGTAATGTTCTCGGTAGTTTCTTGTTTTCTGGTGAAGAGGTAGATAAGCCAATCAATCTATTAAGTGGTGGAGAAAAAGCACGGGTTGCTTTAGCGAAGCTGGCAATGGATGAAGAAAACTTTTTAATCTTGGATGAGCCTACCAACCACTTGGATATTGACAATAAAGAAGTCTTGGAAAACGCCTTAATTGACTACGAGGGAACTTTACTTTTTGTTTCCCATGACCGCTACTTCATCAACCGAATTGCCACGAAAGTGATTGAACTTTCTCCAGAAGGTAGTCGTTTATTTTTAGGCGATTATGATTATTATTTAGAAAAGAAAAAAGAAGAAGCAGAAATTGCTGCCTTACTAGCTGCTGAAGAAAACGATACGCCTATTGTTGTATCAGCTGGTAAAAAAAACTTTCAAAAAAGTAAAGAACAACAAAAACTCGTCCGCAGTCTGCAACGGAAAATATCTGATATTGAACAAACAATGAGCCAAACAGATGAAATCATTACACAACTAGAAACTGAAATGATAAAACCAGATATTTTAGCCGATCATAAGCAATTACAAGAATTAAATGAGAAACTAGAAATAGCCCGTGCTAAGCAAAATGAACTATTGGAAAAATGGGAAGAATTAAGCCTTGAGCTAGAAGCATACGAATAAAAAGTACTTTGACTTTACTAAAATCTAATCGTTATTCCAAATGTTGTTGTCATTTTTTATTTAATAAAATGAAAAGATGCGCCAAAGGTCAAACTGGCCTATGAGCGCATCTTTTTTAGTTTGTTGCATAATATGTTCTTATTTTATCGCGTTTATATTCTTTGATAATCTTTAACGCACGCTTACGCGTTTTAATATTAGGACTTTTTAGGCGACGATAGGCACTCGCCAAATCTGTTTTTTCCATCATTTTCACCTCTCTTATTAGAATCAAAAATATGGATGAAACTTTCATTACTTCAGCACTTTTTCTGCATAATATGTCTATTTTACTTCTTTAAAAATTACTTTGCGGCGTAGCTTGGGAGAATATTTTTTTAGTTCTAAACGTTCAGGATTATTACGTTTATTTTTACTTGTTAAATACAAACGTTCTTTCGTTTCGCCACATTCCAAAATAATATTTTGTCGCATTTTTCTCCTCCTAGCGCTCTTCTAAATACATTTGTAACTGTAGAGCTTCATCGTAATCTAACTTATCGTCAGCTAAGGTCTGTAACAATTCATTTTTAAAGTCTAAAGTTATTTCCCAAAAACCATCAATTTGTTGAAATAGCGTTGGATCATAGTTAGTGAAAATGGGATATAATACTAAAAAATCTGCAAAGCTCAAGTTCTTTTCTTCATAAAAATCCTTAATCATACCACTTTCCAACGCTTTTTCAGTTGGCATTCCAGTTTCTGTAATTAAGCCTGTAACGACCATATCTTTATAAACTTTACTTTTTTCAAGCAGAAAATTTCTTTTTCCCTGTTGATATTTAAAATACTCTTCCACTAAAGGCGGATAAATGATTTCCAAAATCCCCCCTCCTTTATTTGTCAGCGATAACGCTGCGTCCTTTATAATATCCTTTTAAGGAAACGCGATGGGATCTTCTGTAGTCTCCAGTAGCTGCATCAAAAGAAATTTCTGGTTGTTTCAAATTTTGATGTGTTCGTCTTAGCCGTTTTTTCATTTTTGATGTTTTCCGTGCCGGTACTGCCATTTTCTATTCCTCCTAATCAAACTGTTATATCTTACCAACTAGCTTTTTTTACTCCAGGAATTAATCCTTTATGAGCTAATTTTCGAAAATTAATTCGTGACATCCCAAATTTACGCATATAAGCGCGGGGACGACCATCAATTTGATCTCGTAACTTTAAGCGATTTGGGTTTGAATCCTTTGGCAATTTGGCTAAACCAACGTAATCTTTCGCTGCTTTTAACGCCATTCTTTGCGCCGCGTATTTTTCAATTAAGGCTTCTTGTTTTTTTGCTTTGGCAATCTTTGATTTTTTCGCCATAAAACTTCCCTCGTTTCGTTTTCCATTGTATAAATCGTAATCATTTCGTTTTGAACTCCATTACATTAGCAACAAAAAATTTTTTTGTCAATACTTAAATAACATGAATTTTATTTCAGATGAGTCTTTTATCCTCTTTTTTCTAACTTTTTATCCTTCCGTTTACAAGCTGTTTTTTAGTAAGCTTTAAAAAGCAGACTCTAATTTTTAAGGTTTAGTAAATCAGCCTTGTGCCCGATTTTATTTTTTTAGCTTTTGCTTTAGAGTAAACTTAGTATCAACAAAAAGCGAGGTGGTATTATGGCACAAAAAAAATCTCGACAACCCCAAATTATTTTTGTCGGCTTTTGTATGCTCATTTTAGGTGTAATTTGGCTCTTTTTCATAAACCCTACTTCCAATTCTTCTACATTAAACAACTCACGTATTAGTCAAGAAAGGTATAGCCAACAGGCTAATGAAGTTCTAAAAGAAAATCAAATTCCTACACCATTAATTTTACAAACAGATGAACGTTGGGCGCACGATAATTATGGTAGTGGTGCTAACAATACGCTGGCCCAAAATGGCTGTGCAATTTTATCATTAACCATGATTCTTTCTTATTTTGAAAAAAATGAAGCTATGCCACAAGACATTTTGAATTGGGCGCACAATAATTATTTTGTTGCAGATCAAGGAACTTCTTGGCAGATTTTTAGCGATTTTGCTAATCATTACCACTTGCAATATCACGATTTAGGCAATGACTTTCAACGTGCACGCCAATATTTACAACAAAAGATTCCCGTAGTTGTTTCCGTCAAACCGGGACGCTTCACCGATGTCGGCCATATTATGGTGCTTGGAGCAGAGACAAACAATCAAATTTTAATTTTAGATCCAAATGATACACCTGCAAAAACGGTATACAAAGAATTATTTCACGCTGAAGATATAACCCGTGAAGCTATCCACTATTGGGCTTTCACCAAAAGCTAGCCATAACTTATTTTCTTGTACAAAAAAGTAGCCATTAGAAGTTTAACTAAACTTCTAATGGCTACTTTTACTAGTTTCATTTCTTCAACATTCTTTCAATTCGATCCAATTGAGTCTGTAATAGAACAATCTCTTTTTTTAGCTCAGCAAGTTCACTATCCTCTTCAACTTGGCGCATAGCTTCGTTCTTGTGGCTAAAATAGGAAGTAATTGTTGAAGTTAATATCCCAATAAAACCAATCCCCAATAGCATCAAAACTGACGCAATCAACTTGCCTGCATCAGTCGTCGGCGCAATATCACCATATCCAACCGTCGTAACTGTAACAATTGCATACCACAACGCATCGGCAAAAGACCGATTCTCGGCAATCGAGAACAATCCAGCTCCAATCACAATAATGCCCAAACTGATATAAAGCACATAAATAAAACCGTTTGTATATAAAATACTGCGCTTGTTGCGAGAAAGCTTACCAAACAGCCCAATAATTCGAGCAATACGATTAATCCGCGCAATTTTGCCAAAGTGAGATAGACCAAGTAATCCAAAGATAAAGTTAAAAGGCAAAATTGCAATCAAATCAAAAAAGTTTTTCTTGAAAAAATTTTTTTTGACTGGATCAACAAGAAGACGACCACAATAGTCGACGGTAAATAAAAGCCAAATGAAATAATCAACAATTCGAAACGGATTTTCATTAATATTAATGACTGATGCAAAATCTAACAGCATCAAAATAATCCAAATAATAGATAAGGTCAAATTTAAAACGTGATATTCATGATTATACTCATTCAATTTCTTTTGTAACTTTTTGAGCATTTCATCACCTCTTGTCTTTTCCATTCTAGCCATCGTTGCATTTTCTAACAAGAATTTTGTCATTTTTTTCAGCAATATTAGAAAAGTTTATTTGTAATCGTTTTCTATTGTTCTATACTAAAATATAAGAAAAGGTCAGTTTATTTTCTATTTTAGTAAAAAGATCTTGCTACAAGTAAATGATTTCACTTTTATTTCCACCATACAGCAAAAAAGGAGCGATGCAAATGCGAATCGGAATTGCCAAAGAAATTAAAAATCATGAAAATCGGGTGGCTCTACCGCCCAGTGGTATCTTGGAGCTTGTAAAAACCGGTCACACAGTGTTAGTAGAAAGCGGCGCTGGTTTGGGTTCTGGTATCACGGATATGGAGTACCAAAATGTTGGCGCACTTTTAACTTCTACTGCTGAAGTTTGGCAATGTGATCTAGTGATGAAAGTCAAAGAACCACTTCCAAGTGAATACCAGTATTTTAGAGAGGGACTAATTTTATTTACTTACTTGCATTTGGCAGCCAATAAGGAATTAACAACAGAATTAATGCGAAGTGGCGTTACGGCTATTGCTTATGAAAATGTCCAATTAACAGATGGTAGTCTTCCACTTCTATCACCTATGAGCGAAATTGCCGGTAGAATGGCCGCCCAAATTGGCGCACAATACTTACAACGAACTTTCGGTGGCAAAGGAATTTTACTTGCTGGTGTTCCTGGTGTCCGTCAAGGTAATGTAGTGATTATCGGGGGTGGCGTTTCAGGTTACAACGCTGCTCGACTAGCACTTGGCTTAGGAGCTCGGGTAACAATTTTAGATATTAATATCAATCGCTTAAAAGAATTGGATGCTAGTTTTAACGGTCAAATCCAAACACTAGTTTCTAATGAATTAAATATCCGAACTTCCTTAAAAACAGCCGATTTAGTAATCGGAGCTGTCTTACTTCCTGGTCACAAGGCCCCCATTCTTGTGACTGAAGAAATGGTAGCTACCATGCCAAAAGAATCAGTTATTGTTGACATCGCAATTGATCAAGGGGGAATTTTTGCTACCGGTAGTAAAGTTACAACACATGAGAATCCAACGTATATGCAATCAGGTGTTATCCATTACGCCGTTGCCAATATGCCAGGAGCTGTACCACAAACTTCAACATATGCTTTAAGTAATGCCACCTTACCTTACGCGAAGTTATTAGCAACAACCCGATTAGAACAGTTATTACAATATAATAATGCTTTGTACCAGGGGGTGAATACTTATAAAGGACACTTAACTATGCAGGCTGTTGCCGAGGACTTGCATTTACCGCATACAGAACTATCGGCACTGATTTAAGCAAAATATAAAAGACACTAAAAAAGTAGTGGAAAGTTTCAAAGAAACTTTCCACTACTTTTTACTATTATCAAACTAACCACCAATCTGACTCATATGACGCCAAGTAGGTTGTCGTTTTTTTACTTTGTCTTGCTCATCTAATGCCATCTGATGATTTTTGGGCTTATCATGTAAAGCAGTAAAAACAGCAGTATAAAAGGCTGCAGCGTCATCTAATTTATTGCGCAAATTTATTTCGTCTGCCCAATATAGACAAGATTTCAAACAACCATCAGCAGTAACCCGCAGACGATTACAACTTTCACAAAATTGACAACTAACAGGATGAATCAAACCAAAAGATCCTTTAGCACCTCTAATTTGATAATTTTCTGAAGGCCCATTTCCAGATAGTTTCAGTTTATCATATACCCAACCCTCATCTTGACAAATAGTAAAAACTTCTTTCACACCAGCATATCCTTGTAGCCAATTATCTTTTTGACTAGCAATGGGCATAAATTCGATAAAGCGTACATTCACCGGCTGTGTAATCGTATACTGTAGAAAGTCTTTTAATTCTTCTTGATTTTGTCCGTGAATCACAACAGTGTTCAACTTAATTGTTTTAAAGCCTTGCTGACTTGCAGCTTCAATTCCTGCTAATACTTTTTCTAACTTGCCGCCACGAGTCATCTGATGATATTTTTTTGCATCAAAGGTATCTAAACAATGGGTAATCTAGCTAAGTTTTATTTTCTTTTGAATCACTATAAATTCAATAAGAGAAAAAAGAACAAAACAAAAGACCTCCCCAAAATACTTTATAGCTTGTCTCTAAGTAAACGCAGTCAGCTAACCGGTATTTAAGTTCTTTTGTTTTGCTCTTAGTTGTTAATTTATCTGCATTTTTTGTAGAATACTTCTTTTGTAGTCAAGAAAAGCAGGTGTTAAGGAAAAGTCCTCTTCTTTATTTTCTGGACGAGAAACGGTAATCGTCGCAGTTATCTTTCCTGGCGAACCAGCTAGCAGATAAATCTGATCAGACAAAAAAATTGCCTCATCAATATCATGTGTAATCAACAACGTTGTCAATGACAACTCTTTTTGAATTTTTAAAAACCACTGATGCAAATCACGTTTTGTGATAGCATCCAGTGCACTAAAAGGCTCATCCAGTAAAATTAGTTCACCGGAAAATAAATACGTACGTAGCAGTGCTGCTCTTTGGCGCATGCCACCGGATAAAGCATTGGGATAAACTTTTTCGACACCTAACAATCCAAATTCAGGTAATAATGTTGCCACTTTTTTTAAAGCCGTTTTTTTCTTTACGCCTTTTAAAATCAGCGGCAATGCAATGTTGTCCTCAATTGTCTTATATGGAAGTAATAGATCTTTTTGCAACATATAAGATACCTTCCCAGTTTTCCCAGTTATTTCAGTATTATTCAACTGAATACTGCCACTGTCTGGTAACTCTAACCCAGCGATTAGATTAAATAATGTCGTTTTTCCTACGCCGCTGGGACCTAACAAACTAATAATTTTTCCTGTAGGAACCGCTAAAGAAATTTGGGAAAGAATAGATTTATCACCATAGTTTTTATTGATACTATCAACTATTAACTCCACTATCATCACTCACTTAAATAGTCATTAGTAAATCCGGTATTCTTCGGTATTTTTTTTGCCACTAGTTTATTTTCTGATAACCAATCATAAAATGCGTTCCACCGTGTGGAATCAATATAACCCCACTGTTTTGCTTCAGCTTGATATTGTTTACTAATCCAAACTTGGCTTTTTTCAACTAAATTTTTATCTAACTCTGGTACTTCTTGACATAAAATAGTCGCGGCAGCCTTAGGATCTTGAATGGCGTCTTCATACCCTTTTCTAGCCGCAGCTAAGAATTTTTGGGCTGTTTTTGGTTTTTCTTTTAAAAACGTATCGTTAGCAAAAATGACCGGCGTATAGTAATCAAATACAGGATTAATATCTTTGAAGTTAAAATAATCAAGTGCTACATTATCGACACCTGCTTTTATGCCACCCCAACCGTAAAAAATCCAAATGGCATCTGCTTGCTTTTGCTTTAAAGCTAGCGGTTCATCGACAATTGTATTGGGAATTAATTTTACTTTATTAAAATCCCCGCCATTGTCTTTTGCCATAACATCTTTTATCATTGCTTGTTCAATTGGTGAATCCCATGTTGCATATATTTTTTTCTCCAATCCTTTGGGGTGATCTATTCCTGATCCTTTTCTTGAAATGATTCCTGAGGTATTGTGCTGCAAAATTGCCGCTACTGTTGTAATTGGTAACGGCTTATCTGAAACATAATTTGCCGCTAATGAATCTTGAGCAGAAATACCGAATTGAGCTTTATTGCTAGCCACAATCGTGCTTGCATCTCCATCAGATGGTTGAACAATGGAAACATCTAAACCCGCTTGTTTGAAATACCCCTTTTCTTTTGCTACATATAATCCGGTATGATTCGTATTGGGAGTCCAATCCAAAACAAAAGTTACTTTTTCTAATTTATTATCATTTTTACTTGCTTGTCCTTTATGACAAGCACCTAGTGTTATCAATGTTGCAATTAATAAAAAACCACTGACCAATTTTTTCATTTTTTTCCCTTCTTCCATGGCATCGCAATTTTTTCCAATACGAAAACTGTACCTAAAAGTAGCATGCTTAAAGCTGAAATTAATAAAATTACCGCAAACATTTTGTCAAAACTATAAGATTTTCTAACTCGCGTCATATAAACACCTAGACCTTCAAAACCGCCAAGCCACTCGGATACCACCGCCCCAATCAACGCATAGGTTACCGCAATTTTTAAGGCCGCAAAAAATGACCCTAAGCTAGCTGGTAATTTAATGTGCAAAAAAATCTGATACTTTTTTGCTCCCATCGACTGCAATAATAGAATTTCATCCGGATCAATAGCCGCAAAACCGTTTAATAAACTTAACGCCACCGGAAAAAAGATTGTCAAAATAATCAATACAACTTTTGGTAATATTCCAAAACCCAACCAAACAATGAGTAATGGCGCTAATGCGACTGTTGGAATGGTTTGGCTTAAAACTAATAATGGATAAATGGCTTGTTTCAACCAAGGAATATGATCCATAATAACAGCCAAAACAAAACCTAATAAAACACCAGCAAAAAGACCGACGATAGCTTCTAGCAAAGTCACCTTAGCATTTGCGGCTAACTGGGGCCAATCTGTCAATAAAGCTTGTAAGACAGCTTTGGGGCTAGGTAGCATAAAAGCAGGGATAATAGCTTTTGTCGTTACAAATTGCCAAGCTATTAAAATCAGTCCAAGTGTTAGTAACGGAATAAAATTAATGTTGATGTTTATTCGTTTTTTCGGCAATGGTCAGCCCATCTCCTTTTGGTGTGTATGCAATTTTTACATAGGCAGAAACACTAGGTGCACCCGCATTAATAGCAATTAATTGACATTGTTTTACAATTTCCATTAACCCTTCATAATCTCCTTCAATGCTTGTTTCAAAAGCTCCTACTTGATAGGTATATCCTGTACTTTTAATGTAGGCGATAACCTCATCGACAATTGTAATGACTCCTTTTTACTTTCTACTTTTGGTAAAACTTGAATTGCGATACTTGCGTTCATTTTCTTCACACTCCATTATTTTTTACCGATACGTGAATTGCGATAGCCAAAAGAAATTTTAAAAAAAAAACATGTAATAACTAAAATATCCTACAATAGACACTTGAGTCTTATTTAAATTTTAAGACTAAAAACAAAAAACCTCAGTATCATAAGACGATACTGAGACACAAGTTCTATTATTCAACTGCGCAAAAAGTCACTTCTAAATAAAACAGCCTTATGCGCACCAAAATAAACGCCTTACCTACGTCAGCATTATCTGAATCAGGTTAACGGGTCGAAGTCGAACTTCCTCTCAGCCATTATAGCTCCCCACATATTCGGTTGCCTTTAAACTAACAAATAAAAATAAATGGGTCAAGTTTTTTGGTATATAATACTAAAAACGTAATCATCCATTTTTAACAGCTGTTTAATGAAAATGATTATGTCAACCAACGAACAATATTAGGTAAAACTATGATGGTATATAAAGTACGACAAATTTGAATTCCAGCAATTTTAGGCATGTCTCCACCTAATTCTCCCGCGATTAAGGAAATATCTGTCGCCCCAGCTGGTGAAGAAGCAAATAACGCTGACTTTAAATCTAAAACACCACGTTTTGATACGATATAACCGAACACTACATTTATAACGAGATAGCTTCCCAGTAATAATAGAGCTGGGATTATTAAATGTGACATTTGTTTTAAGCTTTCTTGCGTAAAGGTACTGCCAATAATTGTTCCGGCAAAAATTTGTGCGATATAGCGAATGTTAGTGTTTAATTGCGTTGTATTTTTTAGTATTTTCAAAACACTAGAAAAAATTAACGAAAACATTAATGCACCTGCAGGAATATGAAGTGATAAACCAATCAACCCTCCAATACTTGCAATAATGAGAATGAGACTATCATTTACAATAAAGTCGCTGGTCCCAACAGGTAACTGTTTGACCATTTTTTTTACCTCGAGTGATTTTAAAGCATCATCTTTTTTTTGAAAACGTTCAAGAAGTAGCTTGATCCAATACGGAAGAATAAGCAGCATTCCGACTAATCGCACCAGTTGCATCGTCGCAACAATTTCTGATTGTGCCCCCATATCGATACTGATTAAAGATACGTCCATAATCCCACCTGGCATACAAGAAAGCAAGGCAGTAATTAGATCAATTGAGAAAAATGTATGAATCAAAAAACCAATAACAAACATATTAACTGTAAATAGTGTCATCAAAAATAGAATTGATTTTGCTAATTTAGGAAAGTTAAGAAAGTCATTTTTTGTTACCTGCTGTCCAATGTACGCACCACTAATTATTTGAGCAAAAGTTTTTAAATTATTCGGCATATACATTTCATTAGATAAAATAGAAAAGAAGGCTACTGCTAACATGCTTCCCGTCATAAAAGGAGCTGGTAGTTTTATCTTTCTTGCTATTAACCCACCAATCATTCCAACAATCAACGTTTCTATTATTTTTGCAATCATTTATCAACCTGCTTTCTAAAATATACGTATACGGAGATTGTGAATAAACCTAGTCATACTTTACCTATGTCAGGCATAAAACGCTTTATTCTAAATTTTACCTTTTCTTTTTTTATTTGTATCTTGTAAAAACAAAAAGAACACTAAAAGAACAAAATAAAACGGTAGAACTTTTTGTCTTACTCGGATAGTGAAATTTATGTAAGATTAGCCAAACAAAAAACTGAGATAAAAGTCATGATGACTTTTATCTCAGTTTAATTTTATGCCCTAACAAAATTTTTAACTAATGCATTTTTTAGTAAGGGCATAAACATAGCCCCCACCACTGTTCTGTTCTTAAAGTTCATTACTTGGGCACTTTTAGTATCATACCAATCAGAAAATGGAACCCGATTTGGCGTATTTTCTAAATAATGACAAACTGGACCAATGATTTGTTCCATTTCTTCTTCATTTTTAGCAAAAATTGAAATCCACATAATCCAATCTGCTTTAGTATAATCAGCTCGTTCATCCAATGGAATTCCAAATTCATTTGCCTCTGCTAAATATTTCTTAATTTCTTTTTCCATTAGTTCAGCTGGAAATAGGCCAAGCTCAAACAAATTGTCCCAAACAATATTGTATTTCATGCTCCAACTATCTGGTCTGTCAAAAGCTAACGGTGTATGTTCTCCATTTGATACAGCAGTCTTTTGCCAATTATTCGCCATTTTTTTTGCCTGATCTGAATAAAGTAATCCTTCTTTTTTGTAACCTGCTGCCTGTAAGGCTTTACCAAACATTCCAAGCGCTGTAATCGCCTTTAATGCTAAGTTACAATTATGTGCCAAATGACCAGCAAAATCATCCGTACATAGCTGATTTTCAGGGTCTTGACCAAACGCAGCTAAATAATCTGCCCAACGTAAATTCATTGCTAAATGTTGATTGAAAAAAATATCATCCCCATCCCGCAAATAAATTGCTGCTGCCATCGCTAACATATTACCACTTTCTTCAATTGGCATTTGTTGCTCATAATGATAAACATTTTGTCCTATAGGTAATTGATAATAATCATAAACCGTATCATAGGCCCCACGATCTGACCAATCTTTACTACCATGATTTGTTTTTTCACCATATACTTGTCCTGTCGCATATGGATAACGTCCTACATCATGGGGGGCAAACTCAAACTCCCAAACTGGTAAATCAGCAAACCTATAAACAGGGCGTAACATTCCCTTGGCTAACTCTGTTTGATAAAGTAGATAAAGTGGTATTGAAGGATAACTGATATCTACTGTCCCAATACAGCCATTTGAACTACATTCTTTAGATAAAAAAACAATCTCACCTTGCTCATCGCGGATTAACTTGTGGGCACAAATAGACTGACGATAACTAAAAGCAGTAATAAAATCTAATGTCTGGCCACCTGCATCAATCGCCGCTTGTTGAATTTTTTCATCAATTTTTCGACAATTGGCTAAACGTGCAGGTATATTTGCCAAATAGTCTTGTAGTAAATCAGACATACCTCGATATTTTTCTTTCCACAAAGCGTTAGTAGCAGTACCAAAATAATTAATCGCATGAATATCATCATAGGCGGCTAAAATAGTAACTACTTCATTTGATGCAATTGAAAAATTAGCTAATAACATATCACGTTGTTTTTGGTACGTAATTGGAAGACTTTTTGGGGCAGCAAGGTAAAAATATCCCCAATTAATATCGATTAAATCACCAGTTGAATCTAAAGGTGTTTGACGCCCTTTTCCCATCCAAACCATCTTCTCATTGTCAGTTGTAATTAGACGCCAGTGGAGTTCATCTTGTGTTTGATCCCGGCAAATTTCTTCTGAAAATGCAAAAGTAATTATAGCTTTTTCATCATTTTTCACGTTTGCATTAACCGTAATCATCGTGACCGGTTCGCTAATTTTTTGTAAATCTTGCAAGTCCAAGTCGACTGAAAACGTCAACTCTAAATGAACAACCTCATTTTCAAAACTATATTTTGTTTGAGTTGCTGTCACTTCCAAATCCTTTTGCGCAATAGCAGGAATAAGATTATCAGATCCCATAAAACGATACGTAGTATCTCCTATTTGAATATATCCGCGCACTGGCTGTTCTTTACCGGTCCAACTTTGTGTATCGCAATCAGTTAAATGATCAGCTGGAGACCAAATTGAAAAATACGGATCACTTAAAATCAGAGGAATTGAGGATCCTCGGTTTACTTTTGTCATTCTCACAAACTCCATTTCTACATCAAAATCATTCTTTTAATTTCTCTTTTCGCATGTTTAGTTGGTTATTTTTGCTAGTTGTTCACTAACACTAGTTGGTAAAGTTTCATCAAAGCATTTTGAATTAGGCACCATTCCTAACTCAAAGATAAAATCTTTCCCTTTAACCAGTTCAGCATGAGAAAGCATGCACTTTTTAAAATCAGCTTTACTTTCAGTAATACGATGGATAAATTGCTGTTGGGGATTATTTAATGTTGTAGTAATTTTAATTTCGTTACCATTAGCTAAATGAATAACGGCTACATCAAAGTTTGGCATCCCAATTAAATATTCACCACTACCTGGACAAAATGGATAAAAGCCTAATGCATTAAAAATATACCAAGCTGCCATACTGCCGTTATCTTCATCACCAGGATATCCTTTAAAACCAGCAGAAAAGAGACGATTGATCGCTTGCTTTAAAATTGGTTGTGCAAAATATGGTTTTTTTATAAAGTGAAATAAGTATGGCAAATGAAAACTTGGTTGATTGCCAACATTAATCTGGCCAAAGCCATTAACTTCCATTTCAGCCATTTCATGAATCACATGTCCGTAACCTTCAACCGTATACGTTGGCGCTGTATTCGCAAGCGCGACTAAAGCTTCTTCAAAAGCAGATTCTCCACCATATAACTTGATTAAACCGGCAATATCATGATTTACAGCAAAGGTGGTTTGCCACGCTGACCCTTCTGTATAATCACCCCCCCATGAAAAAGGGCTAAAATTATCTTTGAATTGTCCTTTGCGATCTTTTGCCACCATGAATTTATCTTCATTTGAAAATAAATTTTGGTAGCGATAGGACCGCTCCTGAAAAATCTCGGCTATCTTACTTTCTCCTAATTTTTCAGCAACTTTTGCAATACAATAATCACTATAACTGTAATCCAAAGTATGATTGACAGATTCATGTAAATCCGATGGTACATAACCATACTTATTGTATTCATTGGCGTAAGAACGCCCTGCACTTCGTTTAGCTTCTTGTTGATTAGCAGAATGTAACATTCCTGTTAGAAATTCTGGCATTAATTCTGTTGCAATATCTTTGACAGCAGCATCTGCAATCACAGCATCAATATAATTCCCTGGCATTCCGCCAGAATCTTCAGGTGCCAACCATTTTGGCAAATAGCCACTTTCACGATAACTATTCAAGAAACCAGCCAATATCTTTTCATATTCTTCTATTTCAATTAAAGAAAATAAGGGATAAACACTTCTAGCTGTATCCCAAAAGCCATTATTCATGTATAAATAACCTGGTTTTATTTCATCAGAATATGCATCACGATGAATTGGTTGGTTATTTTCATCAAACTCATATAAGCGTTGTGGGTATAAAAAAGTACGATACAAGTTATGATAGAAGGTTTTCACCTTTTCTTTATCTTGATCAGATACCTTAATTTTAGCCAATTTCTCGTTCCAAAGTGCTGTCACTTGTTGCAACTGCACTGATTTTTCTGTTTGAGGCAGATTTTTTTTAGCAAATTCCGTAGAAATAAAGGAGGTCCCTAATCGTAATTCAATTTTGTTTGCATCTGCAAAAGAAATTTCATAAATCCCGTTTTCATCATTAAAATAGCTAATTTTTTCACTCACTTCAATACGGAAATAAAATTTCAACGGCGTAGTACGATGTACATGCAACTGCATGGAATAGCCTTCGATTACATTTCCTTGTGCTTTTGTGATTTTTCCATCTGTTGGAAAACTAACCATAATCCCTTTATCTGTTTGCGGTGAATCCATAGTTAAAATAGCACCATAATCAGATGGGATCAAAGTTGTATCTAATTGATTGTTTGGTTGTTTAATTTTTAAATAATGAGGATGAAACTCAGATTGCTGTGGTGCATAAGGTACTACAACCAAGCCTTTTGTATTTTTAGTAAAAGGTAAAATTCGTAAAGAACAAAAGTCCCCTTTTGTTCCTGCCCACATCGTTGGTTGATGTGATAAACGAAACCCTCGATAATGCATTGCTTCAGGGTGAAACCACCAGTTGTCTTCATGGGTTTCAATGGCAAAATAATTCATGCCAAATGGCATCCCTGTGAAGGGAAAACAATTTCCACGGGATAACTCAAAAGAATTACTGGTCGCATGACGCGTGTCAATTTGATTAATATCCATTTAGGAACTCCTTTAAAATTGCGTTTTTTAGTGATTGTCTTGTGCAAACGTACTTAAGTTAATATTTTTTTCAAGCCGCTCAAATTTTTTCAACATAACGTGGCTCATTCCGTAGGCAGGCAATGATACGCCGATGAAAATAATCAAAAGCGGACTAATGGCAAACAATAAACTGACAACTATAAAAATCAATACCATATAGATGACCTCTAAGGGACAAATAAGTAGGAATAACACCGGTTGTAAAATAGTCTTTACCCCTGTCACATCAAAATGAGCAAAAATAGGGAAAAACATTGCGACACCTAACAGCATGAGTAAGCGCGTGACTTTAATCGCAATTTCTAGTAACAAATTTCCATTTCCCACATTCGCTAAAACAACCGTTTCACCAAAAAAGAATAAACCAATTGCGATAAACACAGCACTAAATAATAGACTGCGTCGGAAATTCTCTACATAATACTTCTTGAACATTTGGAACAGATGATTTTCTGACTCATAGCGAATTTGTTGTCGCATACAAGCATAGAGCGCAATTGTTGCTGGGATGACTCCAAAAATAACGCCTCCTAAAAGTGTAAATAAAAGCCACAACCCATTTAATTTCATTAAATAGTAAATTCGATTAAATACTTCATAAATTTTATTAACCACTTTCCTTACCCCTTTATAGCTCCGACTAAAATGCCTTTTTCAAAATACTTGGCAACAATTGGATAAAATAACAAAACTGGTAACGTAGAGACAATCACAACGCTGTATTTCAACGTTAGTTTCAGCATCATTAATTCTGCTTGAGCGCTTCCTACCAAAGTTTGGTTCACGTCGTCACCGAATTGTCCTTGAATTAAAATTTCCCGTAAAATTAATTGTAGTGGGAAGCGCGCCCGATCCCGTAAATAAATCATGGCATCAAAGTAAGAATTCCAGCGTCCTACTCCATTAAACATGGCAATTACCACAATAATCGGTGTCGAAAGCGGCAATACAATTTTATATAAAAGTTGTAAATCATTAGCCCCATCCATATAAGCACTTTCCACTAATTCAGAAGGAATATTTTGCTGGAAATAAGTCCGCATTAAAATCATGTTATAGACACCAACAGCCCCCGGTAAAATCATTACCCACAGTGTATTGATAATACCTAAACGTTGGTTGACTAAATACGTTGGGATTAAGCCGCCGCCAAAGAACATTGTTATTGTGAAAAATAAAGTCAGCATTGAGCGTCCACGTAAATCTTTACGAGAAAGGGGATATGCGCCTAACGTGGTCACCACTACACTTACCAACGTACCTAACCCTGTATAAATAACAGCATTTTTAAAACCGATCAAAATGTCTTTATTTTTTAAAATTTCTGTATAGCCTTTGACATTAAATCCTCGAGGCCAAAGCAGCAAAGGTACCTCATAAATTTTATTAGGATTACTAAAAGAAGCATTTACCACAAACACAATTGGATATAATAAAACCAAAGTCAGCAATGTGATGATCACAATATTGACAATATCAAAAACCTTATCTGATTTTGTTGAGATGTATCGCATTTTTTCCATTTTGCTTGTTCCGCCTTCCTACCACAAACTATTTTCGCCAGTTTTTTGTGCAATCTTATTGACGACAAAAAGCATGATGAAATTGACGATATTATTAAACAATCCAACAGCAGCAGAAAAACTGTATTCCCCGTTAATCAAACCGACTTTATATGTATAAGTCGACAATACTTCAGAAGTTGCCAGATTTGAGGCATTTTGTAATAAATAGGCTTTTTCAAAACCAACAGACATCACACTGCCTGTCGCTAAGATTGCTGAAATAACAATCGTTGGCATAATCGCTGGAATTGTAATATTGAGAATACACTGCATCCGCGTTGCGCCTTCAAGATAAGCTGCTTCGTATTGATCTTGGGGCACGCCAGACATCGCAGCCGTATAAATCAACGTTCCCCAGCCGACACCTTGCCAAATTCCAGACCAAACGTAAACATGCGGAAACCACTTAGCATCGCCTAAAAAGTCTATTGGTTTCATGTGTAAAGAAGTTAAGATCTGGTTGATTGAACCTTGTTCAGAAAAGAAAAAAGTTACCATTCCAATAACAACCACAACTGAAATAAAATTGGGAATATAAGAGACAGTTTGAACCGTCGATTTGAACCATTTCCGCTTAATTTCGTTAAACATCAGCGCTAAAATTATGGGCAAAGGAATGCCAACTAGCAGACTATAAAAACTAACACGAATTGTGTTAATAATAATTTCTAAGAAGAAATAAGAATCAAAGAATCGCTGGAAATGTTTTAACCCAACCCAAGGGCTCCCCCAAATACCAAAAGCTGGTGAATAATCCTTAAAAGCAATCACAACACCATACATCGGCCAGTAATTCCAAATCAAAACAAACAAAACAGGGATGACTAGCATGATATACAGCCATTTATGTTTTTTCATATCGAATAATAACTTACTTAAAGCCTCCATCGGACTAACGAATAACGCATTCAGCCATTTGTGCTTTTTCATATCGAATAATATTTTTTCTACCATCTATTATTCTTCCTTTCTCCTTGTTTTATTGCACTGTTCAGCGCAGCATCTTAATCCTAAGCTGATTGGTTCAATAAAACATTTTGTCATAAAGAACCAGGCTTAAAGCTGTTTTTACCCTTTTTCTTTAAGCCTGGACAAACAGTTTTAGCTATTCTTTGTCATAACGTTCGTATTGCGTACGGCGAATTTCAAGTAATTTCTCTGAACCGATTTTTTTCAGCTGTTTCACATATTTATCCCAATCACTTGTAAAGTTCCATTCACCTGTTACAAACTTCACACGAGATTGTTCAACATAATTGTTCATATCTGTCATAATTGTCGACAACTGACCAGATTCTTCAGGTGTTGGCATTACTGGTGATAACATTTTTTCTGGCATGACATCTTCGTTAAAATCATCGTATTTAATTGGTTCTAAGCCTTGAGCAATATCACGGTTAGCTTGATTTGGATTTAAATATGGATAGCCTCCACCATAAACATTATCTAAATATTGGTACGCACCTAATTGTGCTCCTTTGTCGTAATTCAAAATTTTATCAACGTAAACATTTTTGTCTCCAACTTTATGATAAGTAACGCCCTCTTCTCCTAAATAACCAAAGTCAGATCCTTCTTGACTGTACCAATAATCTGTCCATTCTAATAATTTCCCTGGATCTTTACAGTCTTTGGTAATAACTAATCCAGAGGTTCCCACTGGCCCGTTAATAACTAAACTTTTATCTCCTTCAGGACCGGCAATAATATTAATTGGTGTATATTTCTCTTGAACGGAACCGCCAATGAACTCTGGGCTCACCCAAGTCCAAAGACCTACTGTATTATTCGCTGCATCGGCACGCCATTTATCTCCGTCAGCACCAGCAAAAGTATTCTTAGACATTAAGCCATTTTGGTAAAGATCTGCTTCATATTTCCAAACATCCTTCATTCGATCACTATTTAATGTTAGCTGCATCGAACCATCTTTTTCATAATAAACAGAAGACTCAATCCCTGTTCGTCCCCCTGTTCCCATACCGTAAGCTGCCATTAATAGCTTTTCAAAACTATTGGGTAGCTCTCCGCTGTTCATGTACCAACCTTGCTCGTCTGCTTTGCCATTGCCATTTGGATCTTTTGTAACAAATTGTGTTAACACTTCTTTTAATTCTTCAGTTGTACGTGGCTTTTCAAGGCCTAATTTATCCAACCACTCTTGGTTAATATAATATCTAAATGTTAAGCCCATGATTTGTGGATCAATGGATAATTCTGGTAAGAAATAGATATGACCATCGGGTGCGGTAATACTCTTTCTAATTTCTGGATGTTCTTCCATCAACTTATTAAAGTTTGGTGCATGTTTTTCAATTAAATCCTCAATTGGCTGGAACATACCTTGCCCACCATATTTTACTAGCTCATCTGACGTCCAATAAACTTGGTAAAAAGCATCAGGTAATTGTGATTCTGATAAAAGCAAATTTTTCTTTTCATTAATATCTTTTGTTTCCTGCCATGTAATTGGGACACCAGTCTTTTTCTCATACTCTTTCCACATCCAAAGATCTTTATTTTTTGGGTGGTCGGCACTGTGATCTGGACTTAATAAGGTAAAACCTTTGCTATCACCTGATTTCTCATCTGTACTTGCATTTCCAGAACCGCAAGCGCTAAGTGTTACTAATACAACCGCTGACAATGTCAATCCCAATAAAGATGTCTTCCATTTCTTCATATCTATTCCTCCAAAAATAAATTAAATTGCTAGCTTCTCTTACAAGAAACTGCGAATTAATGCCCTGTTTAAAAATTGTTCTCTATTTTCATTTCACTAAAGTTAACACGACGCTCATTAATTTCTTTAACTTTTGTCAAATCTACTTTGTCTTTACGATCTGCTGTTAACAAACCATTCACTTCCTGTTCAACATCTGTTAACTGGGTGTAACAAAAACCTGTAATATAAGGAATGCTTTGAATTCCCGCATGAATTTTTTCAAACCGTTCCATGAATTCGGTTTCATTTTTTACTTGACTTCCATACCCCCACTGGCCTTCGTTATCAACAGTAAAGGCAATACCCCCAAATTCACTAATCATGATTGGTTGACCTCTATAAGAAAAGCCCTTAGCAAAGGCGAACCAGCCGTCATTAAATTGGATTTCATTATTAAGTATCTTTTCTTTATTTGAATAACCATGGGTCGCAAAATCGTGTTGATCTGAATAGCGCTTAGCAAATGCTAAACCAGTTTCTTCGTAATCGTGTAAGGTCAAAATATCTGAAATTGTATGTTCCCATCCATCATTTGTAATAACAGGACGATTGGGATCAATTGCTTTTGTCAAATGGTAAATTCCTTCGGTGAAGTGTTGAGGACGTGCTTGTTCATTCACGCCTTTAATTCCCCAACTTTCATTAAATGGTACCCATGTAATTACGGCTGGGTGATTATAGTGTTGCTTCACAATTTCTAGCCATTCTTTTGTAAATTGTTCCAATGCAACATCGTTAAAAACATACGTTGATGGCATTTCTGTCCAAACTAGAATACCCTTTTCGTCACACAAATATAAAAACCGTTCGTCTTCAATTTTTTGGTGTTTGCGTAAACCGTTATAGCCCATAGCACTTATTTTTTCTAAATCTTTTTCTAAAGCTACAAGAGAAGGAGGGGTAATCCCTGATTCTGGCCAGTAACCCTGATCTAAAATTAGGCGTTGATACAATTGTCGATTATTTAATAAAATCTGACCATTTTCGATACTGAGTTTTCTCATTCCAAAATAACTATATACTTCATCTAGTAATTCCCCGGTTTGCGTGTACAAACGAACGGTTAAATCATATAAGTTAGGGGTATGAGGACTCCAACGATGTGTGCCTGAATCTGCATTTTCTTTAACACGTGTATCTAAGGTAAAGTTGCTCCCGTTGTGATGAAACAACCCCTTATGATAACTTATTAATTCACCTTTAAAACTTGCTTCGGCTTCAATGTAGTAACTTTTACTTTCTGGCAAAACAGCGGCATCTTTTAATTCCACTTCTACTTTTAATAAATCTAAATCCAACTCTGGTGTGAGTTTTAAATAATTTACCCGCTGGTTACCGGCTTCTTCTAACCAAACTGATTTCCAAATTCCAGTTGTTTGAACGTACCAGCATCCGAAATTATCTTTTAGCCAACGCTGCTTTCCTCGTGGCTGTTCACAAGAAAGTGAATCTTCTACACGTAATGTAATTGTATTTGTTCCTTTAGTTAAGTAAGGTTGCAAATCGAAAGAAAATCTTTCGTAACCACCTTTATGCGTTCCAAGTAAGGACCCATTTAGCCATACCTGTGTTTCAAAATCAACGCCTTCAAAGTAAAGGACACGGTTTTTATCCTCCGCTTGTTCAAAAGAACGTTGATACCAAACAATTTTGTGGTGAGACGTATCGTGAATGCCACTTCGTTCCGTCTCGTATGTAAACGGAACCAAAATTTTATGTGTTGCAGGTAATTTTCTAAACCAATTTTCTGATAGCCCAATATTGTCGTCATCAAAGGCAAAATCCCATTCTCCATCTAAACTTTGCCATTTTTTTCTTATCAACTGTGGTCGGGGATGTTCTTTCCTGTTTAACATACTTACCTCCAAAATTTATTTGGTTATTTTCAAAAAACATTATTGACCTTTCAGTTAACAAAGACTTATAATAACATTGCTATTTAACTTATCAGTCAACACACAAAATAATAACAGCGTTTTCATAGAGCGTCAATGCCGTTCTATCAACCTTAACTATTTTAACTAATTAGTAAATATACTCATAAAATTACACTGATATTAAAACTCAAACTTAACAAAAATGTAAAGGAGCCTAATATGATTATTGACACATCGATAAAATCTCTTCCAGTTTTACAAGCTTTAGCAAATGAAACTCGGTTAAAGATTGTAAATCAACTAGCAATTGGTGAAATGAATATTGGCGAAATAGCGAAAGCCTTAGCTATTTCAAATGCCATTACAACACGTCATGTCCAACAATTAGAAGATGCAGGCATTGTAAAAACACGGCGTTGTCCAGGAAAATTCGGCTTGCAAAAAATCGTTGCTCTTGCCATTGATCAAATTGGAATTGAATTTCCCGAAAAAATTTTTCCAGAATATCGACACTACCATGCTGATGTAAAAGTTGGACATTTTACTGACTACCACGCGGAGCCAACTTGTGGTCTAGCGTCAGAAGAAGGGCACATCGGCATGGCTGATCAGCCTCGTTCTTTTCTTGATAGTCAAAGAGTCAACGCACAATTAGTTTGGACTGGAAAAGGTTTTTTAGAATATAAAATTCCTAATTTAGTACAAACAGAAGACCATCTTGAGTTGTTAGATATTAGTTTTGAGATTGCATCTGAATTTCCTATTTCCAATAACACCTGGCCCAGCGACATCACGTATTATATTAATGGCAAGAAGCTAGGCAGCGATACTGTTCGAGGCAATTACGCAGATGTTCGAGGACGACTAACGCCAACTTGGTGGCCCGATACTTGCAGCCAATACGGCGAATTAAAACACATCCGAATTAATCAATACGATACAAGTATTGATGGCGTGCCAACAAGCGATTTAAATATTAACGACTTAGCGTTAAAAGGAACTGATTATTTTACATTACGTATTGCTTCTGAAGAAAATATGGAGCATGTAGGCGGTTTAACTCTCTTTGGCGACAAATGGGGTAACCACGAACAAAGTATAAAAGTTTTAACCTATGTAAGTTAATCTGAAATATACGTCGGCTGATAATAGCAAAAAAACGTTATTTTTAGATAATGCAAATACGGATATTATCTTTCAAAAATTTATTTTATGATAATAAGAAAAATTATTTTATGGAATATTTAGTGAAAAAAGCTTTTACCAATCAAATTCTTTCACATTTCAAAATGATATATACCATTGATATGATTATTTTTTTCTTACTATTTTGTTATTTAAAATTCACAAAAAACGACCAGCTAAAAGCTAGATTAATAATCTAGCTTTTAGCTGGTCACTTCATTTCAATTTCTTTTTTCTCCCCCCACTTAGAATACTAGTACAAAACATTTCGACATTTTTTGGTAGCAGTCTAAAAATTCAGCTTCAATAATTTAACTTGTCACCACGCTATCCTAAAAATTAGTTTGATAAATAATCATTCAGTATTTTACTCTCAACTGTCGTAGGTAAACGACTACCTTGTATCAGCTCTTGCCATTCATTTTTAGTCATGCCAACTTTTCCAGTTAACTCTTTTTCTGATAAATTTTCTCGTTTTGCTTTAGATTCAACATCTGTCATTAAAATGATTGCCTCTATCTCTTCATCCCTTAGTGAAGCTGTCTCAGACTGCTCGTAATTGATTAACTCTTTTAGTGTGTTCTTACTAAGCATCATTCCCAATCCCTGCGCCAGTTGCTTTACTTGCCGAAGAATAAAATCCTTGTCTTCTACTGCCATCATCTGACCTCCCTTTAAATAAATAATTGCTTCTTTAGCTACTTCCTGTCCATCTTTATCCATTTTTTCAAACTCGAAATAAGAATAATACTTGGAAATAGTGAAATTCCCATCACCATCTATACTAGTGTTAGTTGTCACTAAACAATAGCCATTAAGTAGCAAAGAAACAAATGAATGCTGCAAAATACATCATTATTCCTTTTTTCTTATTGCGTATCACGTGATCTATCTTCAATAAATATTTTCTTCTATAATTCTTGTCTTCATTCTACTCCTTTTAAGTCTTTTTTAAACTGCCTTATTTGATACACGAAAATATCCCTTATCTCGTAGTCTTTCCGGCACTTTTCTCTAATAAAAAAAGTGATAGAACAAAAAAAGCGACTTTTCAGTCGCTTTTGATAGAAGATTGGAAAATTCAAGCTAAAAGTTATTTTGCTCTCTTTAGAACAGTGATAAATTCCCATTTTCACAGCCTTTTGCCATTATTTTCGATACATCTTGAACAGGAGCAACTCAACCAAAAACACTGGTACGAAAGTATTTATATGTCTTCTGGTAGCGTAGTGGAAAACTCAGACTGGCAATAAATCGTCATTTTTCGAAAGAATAGCGCCCTCTTGAACATTATCAATCGCATTTACCACTTGTTGATCTGACTTCGCATATAAGTGACCGTAAGTTCCTAAAGTAATTTGAATATTCGCATGGCCCAATCGTTCTTGAATAGATAGCGGTTGAATATTCTGCTCAATTAGAAATGCAACATGAGAATGTCGTAGCGCGTGAAGTTTAATCGGTTTGACACCCGCTTTTTTGGCAGCCTCTTTTAACCAGTTTGCGAAAGAATAAGGTGGCGTAAATGTTCCGTCCAACTGAGCAACATATTCAAAATTTCCAATACGTTTTTGCAAGTCATACCACTGTCTGAGCTTTAATGAAAGTTTCTTTCCCATCCCAATCGTTCGATAAGCACATTTCGTTTTTGGAGTCGAGAAGTACCAATCATCTTTTGTATTATAAATTAGTGTCTTCTCAATCGTTATCGTGTTTTTTTCGAAATCTACATTCGACCAAGACAAAGCTTCAAGTTCTCCAATCCGAATGCCAGTATAAAAGAGCATTTCATACACAATCTTCCGATGGTGGGTTTGAATCTTATCGTCCTTCAATTCATTCATCACTTTTAGAAACTCACTGTGTTCCCAAAACTCAACTTTCTTATTATCAGAAGGAAGTGAAGAAACATCATCAACGGGATTTTTAGCAATCACCCCCTCTTTAACAGCCCGATCCAATACAATTTTTAAGTGTCCCCGAATCCGATTGATATAAGATTTTGATAACGTTTCGCCATTGACTTTTTTCCGCGAATTGCGTGACTCTGTCTGGCTTAGTTCAAATAACCAATCCTCAATATCGTGACTTGTAATATCTCGAACACGAAAATGATAGAAAAACTGCATTCGCTTTTCGAATATGAATTGCGCATTCTCATATGTTTGACTCTTCACCTGTCTCTCGTACCATTTTACAAACCTATCCTTGTAAAACTCTTCGAAAGTCATTTGATTGGTAGAACACAGTTGATTAGGAACTGTCTTGTTGAAATCATGTGTTTCCATATACTTGTCATAAGCAATTTTGGCATCTTTTTGTGAAGCATAACCTCGTTTAGTCTTCTGAACCTTTCTTCCATCTTCATCTATGCCCAGATATGCTCGGAAGAACCATTTTTTTGTCTTTTTATCTTGGTAAATATTTTTAATTTTTGGCATCGTACCATTCCTCCCTGTGCTTGAGAAAAGCTACTTTAATAGTACCGCGCTTGTACTGTTTATTCCGCAACTTGAATGTGAAAAAGATGTTCAATTACTCGAGATGGCACCACACCAACTTGGCGATTATTATAAAAATCTATTCCTTCAACCCGTGCAAGATACGTTTTGCTCTCTTTAATCATTCGTGCAGCTTGACTAGGTTTAAAGCCCATTTCTATCAAAATTGCACGATTTACCATGAAATCACATTTTGTTTCCAATCTCTCACCCCCTGATACTTTACTCCTTTTAAATTAATCCTCTTTATAATCAATTGTTTCTCATTCAATGGTTGTGTTATACTCGTCTTGTCGAGGCGGAGTACGTTGCACAACTTGTTGTGTAAGCAGTACTTTGCTTTTTTAGTAGCTTGTTTTCTCATTTGATATACTTTGTAGTTTTCGTTCATAATACTCAACCTCCTCCTGATAATATTCTGGGTCTGCCTTCATATTTTGGAGAAGTTTAATCTGTCTTGGATTCATTTCTCCTTGTTCAATAATCAAAGACAACAAGGAAGAATGAAACGTTTGATCCACTTGTGCAATAAAAGCTAGCGATGGCGAAACACCATGAATTAACCAATTCATACTTTTCTCAAAGCTTTGAGGAATTGTCTCTAAAGAAATGGTGATTGCGCCATGATTGCCAATAAAGGCTGCCCATTTTTTATCAACTTTTGCCCCTGGATCATTTGGATCACGGTCATAAAAACAAATTGCTCCATTAAGTAACTCAAAGAACAGTTTGGTTAAATCATGGGTTCTTGAAATAATCTTTGCTAAGCTTTGCGCTTTCTCTTTTCGATACCGTAGTTCAAAGCGATTTTTCACTTCTGCCTCTTCTAAAGGAATTCCTCGTCGCTTTCGTTGTTCATAATCCTTCTGATAAAAACAAAAGCGACATTGACTCTTCTTTGAGCCTAAATACAAGGTCTCGCCATTTGATTCATTATTTGTGATATCCGTCCCGCCATGGGATTCACTCACTTGAAAAGTGGTCCACACATGGCCTAGCGTTACCTTACGCTTAAGTTCTGGAATGCTGAGACTCCCCACAAAATCATCTAAAGTAAAATCAATCCGTGTAAAGTTTCCCTGATAAGCTAATACCTTACGGAAGAACTCTTGCCAGTTTGATTTTGCGGTCTTCAAACGCATGGCAAGATGTTTACAGCCTTGACCTGAAAACTCCATCACGGTTCCTTTTACCGTATCGTCAATGGAATACCGAATTGTGATTACTTGATTCCATACGTATTGGCCAATATAGCCCTTTGGCGCATAATCCAGTTCCTCAAAGCGTTCAATGGGCATGCCAATGATTGCCTCAATCAGTTTTAAATATTGATTCGAGAAAAAGTGAATGGTTAGATAATCAATCAAAACACGATTAACTGGAACTAGCTCTTCTTGCAAACTATCCAGTATAAGATTCAATTTTTCTTCACTTAATTGTCTCGTTCCTTTTTCTACCTTTGATAATAACGATCTCGAAATCCCTACTTTTTCTGCTAAATATCGCTGGGTCCACCCCCTTTCTTCTCGAGAAACTCGAATCGATTCCCCGAGATCATGTTGATTCACTTGATTCATAGAAAAACCTCCTTCTGCTATTAAATTGTCAAAGAACCCACAGACTTATTTTAAGTACAAATCGATTGTACGCCTGTATTTATTTTAAGTCAATACATTTTGACTTTTTTTAAGTACACACGTATAATAAATTTAAGAATTCATCCTGAGGAGGAGTTTTCATGGAGATAGACAAGCAAGCAGTGGGCAATCGAATTCGGCAGATTCGCCAAGAGTTAAAGTTGAGTATGGAGAAATTTGGCAAACTAATTGGTGATTTACCACGAAGTACAGTCAATAACTGGGAACGTGGAATTAACCTTCCAAAAACCGAAACCCTTCACCAAATTGCAGAGGTGGGTCATGTCACAAACGAATATCTTTTGTATGGTGATCAAGAAAATCAATACATTTTAGAAATGCTTCAAAAGAAGGCAGGTAAGCTTGATCCTGAGATTGAAGGACTGATAGTAGACGAACTGAACCGAGCTGGTCTTGTTAGTGAAAAAGAAATGGATCGAATGATTGAATTTTTTATTACAAACCTCATTCCACCAACTGAACAAGATCAATTTACTTTTCAATGTATCGATGAGAAAAAGCAGCTTTACCTTGGTTCAACCAATTTTGGTAAAGAAGCGCAACTCTATTTACACCATGATAATCAAAATCATATTCTGCACATGATGCCCTTTACCTTCTCAAACTTTAGTGTGGATCGCTTACTCGTTTATTTAGCAAATCAAGAATCCTATTCCTATTTTGGGAAACATTTGCCAAAGAAACTAGTTGAAAAAGCCATTCTTTTATACTCGATCAATCAATCAACCGGAGATGTGCGAATTGCCCCGTTGGTCTATTCAAAAGAAACAGCTTCTTATCAGTACACAGAGGACAATCAATATCTACTAGAACAACAATATCTTTATCTGCCATTCGTGATGGAAGTCGAGAAAGAACGTCTGTTAAACGCAGCGTATCCATCATCAAAATAAGGTGACAAGATTGATAAGCACGTGACAAAGAAAATACTGCTAGGACACTCCCCAATGGGTAGTTGTCACAGTTTCCTGTTCTTTGTTAGCCCCCTGTTAGAACCGGGGGCTTTATTCCTGCAGTCCGGCTACGCCTTCCTGCAATAGACAAAACTCCAGATCGGGTAATTCGCTTGTGGCGAAACCCGACCTGGAGTTTGTCTCTGTATTTTGAACCCTAACAATTAACCAAACTGACTGATATTCCCATAATCAGTGCGAAATAAGCCATTCAGTCCAGCTTTCCTACCTATCCCTCTGGTTAGTTCTTATTCCTTTTCCGAAAGGGATAAATGATTGGCTAAATCTGTGTACATTTCAACCTTCAAAAATGTTTTCGAAATATTTCATCAGCACATGTCATACAAATTACCGGTGCGTTCTCAAATTCTAGTTCTTTAATTGATTTCAATTGAGGAGCAGTTACTTTTGGCGGAAATTTCCATTTTGTCCAAACCTCTTCCCCCGTTGAAATTTCTTTGTTGCAATTATTGCAATGAAAAGTTTTCGTTTCAAAAATATAAATAATTGCTTTATCCAATAAAAGCTTTCTACTTCTCAAATTATTTTTCTCTAATAAGAAAAACAGAAAAGTAATAAGGTACAACAGTGATGATTCCCAATGAAGAACAAACCATAATAATATTTTTCTAACTTATCCCCTTCAAGGAAATAATTTCTTTTTTTTCACTAAAATAAAGAATTTCTTGCAAAAAATAGAAACTACAAAATTATCAATCATTTCAAGGTAATATAACTACCTGAGTTTATTATCGATTAAAATGCTAAGCTAACTACATTTGCAAGAGAAGCGAGAGTTAAAGGTAAATATAGAATTTCTACTTTTTTAGCAATAGAAATAGGAATAAAATATTTAAAATGTATAGAAACTTTCTTTTTTTTCTTGCTATCTTTTTATAATCACAACTCTCGATAATAGAATTACGATTTATTTTATACGGCTGAAAAAATCTATCACCAAAAAAATTCAAACATTAAGCCAAGGATTATGAAGTCAACATTTCGAAAAATGAACATACATTGGTAAGCAACTATAACTATTACCACAGACATAAAGTAACACAATATATTACTATTTAAGTGTACGCCACCAGTGAATATCCTCAAGGTATACAGCGCACAACAAAAAGAAAAAAGGAAACGCAGAAGCATTTCCTTTCAGTGATTTAATGAAAACAACACGATTTGACTTAGAGCCTTTTTATTTGAATTCATTTTCGCTTTATCCAACTTCATTTGATTACTCGGTTAAATACTTTTGACATGAGTATCAATGAAACATTCATTAATTATGGTTGCTTATTTCTTACTGCTTTTCTGGCCAATGCTAATCCGCCGATTATTCCGGCATTATCACCTAATTCGGGCGTAATAATGTAGCTATCAATTGGTGGTATTTCAACATATCCATTTATAAGCTCAACAAATTTATCCTGAACTTTTTTCTTCATGTGTTCTTGTTTCATTACACCACCGCCAAAAATAATTCTATCTGGCGAAAACATCAGTGTTGTATTGTATGCACATTGGGCAAGGTAAAAGGCTTCAATCTGCCAAAACGAATCGTCAGCCAATAAATTCTGGCCTTTTACACCCAACCGTTTTTCAATCGCTGGTCCTGCTGCCATCCCCTCTAAACAATCTTGATGGAAGGGACAGTTTCCTGAAAAATTGTCCTTTGGATGTCGCTTGATCAACATATGACCCATTTCCGGATGACTGAATCCCTCCACGAAAGTCCCATTGAGCAAGGCACCACCTCCTATACCTGTTCCCACAGTGAAATATGCAACACTTGCTAACCCTTTGCCAGAACCAGCAACATATTCACCATAGCAAGCCGCATTAACATCTGTTGTCCATTCAATCGGAATATTGAAATGTTGCTTTAGCGTTCCTACAAAATTGAAATTTTGCCAAGCAAGTTTTGGTGTTGATGTGATATGACCGAAACTCGTTGATTTGCATTGAACATCAATTGGACCAAAGCAGCCGACCCCGATGCCTGCCAATTGTTCCTTAAAAGGTTTAAAAAAATCAATGACCTGCTTCATTGTTTCAACTGGAGTTGTTGTGGGAAAACTGACTCTTTCCAAAATCGTTAATTCCTCAGTACCGACTGCACAGACAAATTTAGTCCCTCCAGCTTCAATTGCCCCATATATCATCATAGGTTCCTCCCTTCGAATATGTGAAAAACACTTCATTAACGCGGCAAGCGTTCTCGATCAGTGAAATGACGTTTAGTATTTCCTGAAGCTTCTGTTGAATACCAGTAAGCGACACTAGCAACATCGTCTTGCCGCTCAAATAAGCGAACATCATCGTTGCCGATTTGTTGTAAAGTGACCGATAAATCTTCGGTAAAACAGATGGGGTCTTGAAGATGCCAACGATAAAGACCATGTCGTGGCATTGCGTCGTCACCAAAGGCATGAACGGCATTCAATTTTCCCGTTTCAAAACGATCTCTTGTGGCATCTCTATTTGATTGGTAAGGATACCCTAAAAAGGCTGTTGAATAGTTTTTCGCATGTGGACGTCCGAACTCATCGTACTCATGAAAGGCCCACGCCCCGCCAAAATAATCTTCTGAACCTGTTGAGGTTACGGTCGGATACTCACTATCCCCATCAATGTAGAATTTAAACTCGCCTTCGCCCCACCAATAACGTTCTAGGCAGGTAAGCGCAAGGTAAGTACCCACGTAATAGCCTTGGCCCTTTAATCGATCAATTAACTTATAATCCTCCTGTAATTTGGTAATGCGTTCCCGATGCCAATTTGCGTGAAAATATAGGCTATTTTCTTCCAATTCGTCCACCAAAGCGTAATTTATCGTATAAAAAAATGAGGACATATCCTTCGGATGTAAATTCTCGATCGTAATTTTAGCGGATGTTTGGAAAGGCATTTCGAAATAGGAATTAAAGCCCCCCGTAGGATTAACCACTATCGGCAACGAGTTCACCTCGCAACGCTCTCCAAACCCATTACAAAAGAAATCCCCTAAAGGACTTTCAACAGCAGGGCTATCCGACCCATCCCAATAAATTCTTAAGATTAAATCACGTAAAACAAAACTGCCAAATTCTGTTCGATCACGAATCGTCATCCACATATGACGAATTATTCCCGTTCCAGTAATATCCGCAATCACAGTTTCTTCACCAGAAGTCAGCGGAATTGCGCCACGACCTTTGCGGCTTGGTCCTAGCCCGCTTGGCAACATCGCAGCTTTACCTTTCTCGCCTGTTGGATTTTCGGGAGTGATTGCTCGACTCTGGATTTTTTTAAATTGGGTAATATTTTTTAGTATACTCATCTTTTTCTCCTTTGAATGTGAATCGTTTTTCCCTTTTCTACGTGAAGAATTTTTTTCGTATCACTTATTTTCAATGGCTTTTCTGACAAATTTAAAATACTCAACTCGGATTGCGTACATTCAATCGAAATGAAGGCTTGACCGAACTTTAAATTTTTCCAAGAAAACGTTAAATTATCAACAGGATCAATTTGCAATACTCCTTTTTTGAATTTCAATCCGAAATATTGACTGATCATTGTACTGACAAAAAGGCCCGATGCCCAGCCGCATTTGCCGCAGCCAAAGTCTCGCACGACTTCTCCTTGTTTAGCCTCTAAGCGATACGGCCACCACCACCATGAACCGTCTAAATCTGCCAAACAAATCAGCTCCTCTAATCGGGTTGCGAAGGCTTGATGGTTGTGCAGATCACTCATTAAAACAGTGATAAAGCCTGGAAAAGTGGCGCCGGATTCTAATCCCCAAGTGATGCCTTTGATTTCCTCGCTATAGGTTGGATTGAAAGAACTAGCAGAAAAGGTCATGGTGTTCTGATATAAAGGATCTTTATTATCTAAAAATTGATAAAAAGGCATCAACGTAGTGTCTGATTCTTCTCCATCATGCATCAATAAATTGATTTTCCCATCCACAATCACATCACTTAAAAAGATTAACCCTTGCTCAAGAATCGGTTTTTGATAGTTCTTCACTGAATAGGTTGTTTTCTCCTCATCACCGATCCCCTCCAAAAATTGCTCCCCAAAAGTACCATCTATGGTCATTTGTTTACAAATTGATTCCTTTAGTTTACAGGCGATGTTTTTGTATCGCTTGCTAAGACTCAGTTGTTCTAGGACTTCAAAAATTTCTGCAAGTCCACTACAGGCCTTCCAAAGACAAAGATTGCTGCCGGTATGATACTTTCCAAGTGCAAAGGCGTCTGATAACCAAACAGATGGAAAAAGCATTGGTTCCCCTGACCGACGTTGAGCTAATATGTCCTCAATAATTCTTGAAGCATTCAGTAGAACCTGCGGATACCGCTCAAAGAATTTTGTATCCCCAGTATGTTCAAAATAAAGACTAGCCAGTAACGCACTGGATAACGAATTACTCAGAGAATGATTGATACCTCCTGTAAATTTTGAACCAGGAAACTTAACGCCATATTGATCAAACCATAGAACCGTTTTTTGACATAACTCCGGTTCAAACATGGTGAATGGCAATGATGCGTAATACATATCCTTATTCCAAATTCGATTAGTAGCAGGATAGCTGCCCCAATTGCTGCCGACGACCTGTCCCTGTCGATTCATACCGAAACTAGAAAAGCTTTGATAAAGTGCACGACGATAGAGATGGACAACTCTATCGTCTGGCATTGACAGCTGCCCAAATAGCTGAGCAAAATAGTTCAGTGTTTCCTTCAGCCATTTTTCGATATCAGATTCCTGAAAAGTCATTACTTCTTCAAAAGCATTTGGGTCCACAAAAGCAATGGCGAAGCTTGCCACTTCCTGTTGTGCGATCGTGTCCTTATTTCCTTTTTGAGAAATCAACACATTTTGCTGATCCGAATACTTCTCTTGATACAAAGGCACATCTTTCACTGAAACTTGAAGGCTTTCGTGTGTTTCATTCACAATGTAAACCTGTTGAACAAGCATACTTAAACGCTTATTAGCCAGTATGGGAGCAAAGGATACTACAATGACCTTAAACGTCGAATAATGATGAATATATCTAGGCAAACAGTCTTGAATCACATCGACTTCAATACGATGATCCGATTCTGACAAATGGTAGACAATCCCGTTTACTTCAACCTTTAAGGATAACGAATTGGTTTGAGAGAGCTGTTTATTGACCCAAACACCTGGTTTTTCCTCAGTTAGTAAATTTTCTCGATAAAAGGTCAACGTTTGAATCGTCCCGCAAACATCAAGGTTTGCTAATGTCTTTTGATTACTTACATCAAAGGTCAATCCCTTTACATCAGGGATATTTCGATAGTAGCTGTATTCGTTTGAGGTAGTCACAATTCCGTCGTTTAACTCGGTATTAAACAATGGATGCTTTGGAGAATGAATTACTTCATTAATAGTCATCTTTTCCCTCCTTGCTAAAAAACTGCAGCTACTAGGCTGCAGCTTTCTACTATGCGATTCCAAGTAATGACAATAAAATTCCCAACACGACCATTCCAAAAATAATTTTGATGACGCCGACTTTTTTATCTAGTAATTTGAAACAGCCCAATGTTACCAATAAAGGTACAATTCCTTTAAAAATACTATCGAGGATTTCTTGGACATTCATTAGCTCTTCGCCCTTCATTGAAAAGCTCAAAACGGTATTGAATTTGACCATACTGATCGTCATTGCGCCTACCATGATCAGACCCAAGATACTAGCAGCTTTTGTCAGAATTTCAATTAACCCGTTCGCATACAGCTTTTCAATATATTTAGAGCCTAATGAATAGCCTAAAACGCCGCCATAGTATCGCATCAAGTAATTAGGTATATTGAACATAACTAAAAAGATAATTGGTGCCAAAATATTTCCGGCATTGGCTAAGTTGATCGCTAGTCCCGCGGTAACGACACGCCAAACTCCCCAGAACAATGAATCGCCAATTCCAGCCAATGGTCCCATCAAACTCGTTTTGATCGCGTTGATACTTTCCACGTCAAAACCAGCTTTTTCAGAATTTTCCTTCTCCATCGATGCCGCAATCCCCATGACAAAGGACGCGCAAGGAATGGTCGTCGAAAAATACTGTGTATGACGCTCCAGCGCCGCAGCTCGATCTTCTTCACTTTTGTAGAAATGATTAATGAAGGGCATCATAGAATAGGCGAAACCACCGCCGCCCATCGTCACCGGATTCACCGAAGCATACATGGTCATCGAGCGCCAAAACATCTTTTGAACCAATTTTTTCTCATCTTTAGAAATTCCATCAGCTAATTTCATTGAAAGAAATCCTCCTCTTCTTGGTCAAGCGTTGCATTTACAGCAGCATCGCTTTGAACTGCATGAACAGATATATTTTTTAGTTGTAGATCTCTTTGGGCTATAACAATTGCAATAATCGTTCCAACTGCGGCAATTGCAATCAATGGTAACTCGAGATACGCCATAACAACGGCCCCAAAGAAAAACCACACAGCAATATTTTTACTCCAAAGCATCCGTAACAGCATCGCCATCCCAACTGCCGGCAGCAGATTTCCAGCGACTGTTAATCCGTTCATGATGACCTCTGGAATATTATCCAAGACGCTTTTGACAACATCTGCTCCAAATAAAACGGCAAAAAATGGAATAAGAGCATAAAGCGCATAGTGGACAAACCACATAAAGAAGTGCAGATTGATGATTCCTTTTTGATCACCAGATTTTGCAAATTTGAAAAATTTAGCAGCCATCGGTCCACATACAAAAGAAAAAATCATATTCATTAACTGTAATCCTAATACTGCTAGTGGAAAGACAATGGGAATAATCGCATCCACGTTTCCTCCCATTTTGATTGCGAACGCTGTAGCCAGCCCAGCAGCCAAAGAAGGCTCCGCCGTACTAGAGATTCCGATATTGACGACACCCATAAAGATGGCTTCTAGTGACGCCCCGACAATCAACCCCGTCTGCAAATCCCCCATCAACGCTCCTACTAACGGAGCAACAACAATCGGACGACTCAGCATGGACATCCCGAACATTTCATGTCCAGCAACTCCAATAAAAACGGCCAAAGCGACTACAAATGCATCATACATAATTTTTCTCCTTCCTTTTTCTAAAAATCACTCAAAATAGAGATAGCTGAACGTTTTTCCATCGCCGGTGTAGGCTGAAAAACGGTATCTGGATAAAGTTCAACTAATTCTTTTAAGTCTTGAATTTCTGACGTCGTTAACATCACTTCCTTTGATAAGGTTTTCTTATCTTCCGATGGCGGTGTCATTTTCCCAGCATTCCCCACGTTCATTAATTCGATTTCCGTTGGGAAAGCTTTCGCAACTTTTACCGCATCTTTGACATTAGGGACTAAAACCATCAAGCGCATGTCCTTCGCCCGCGGATCTTTTAACAAATGAATCGCGTCATCAACTGTTTTAATAATGACTTTGACATTCGATGGTGCAGCCATCTTCAATGTCATCTTTTGAATATCGTTGGTAGCCGCCTCATCGCTTGCTACTACTAACCCGGTTAAATTTAGACTCTTTGTCCAAGTCATCGCTACTTGTCCATGAATTAATCGTTCATCAATTCGCACTGCTTTAATCATTTTTCTTCCTCCTAAAAAAAATCTTCCTCTTCATTTACTACATGTACCTCATCAAGAATGGTCATCTTTAATTCCTGTTGGCATTTATTTACCAGTTCCTGAATATCCTCCTTTGTTAATTCCTTGGTTGCCAATACTATTTCGAGCAGAATTGGCAGATTAAAGCCAGACAAAATAGTTACAGCAATCTCTTTCTCCAAAAAGGTTTTGGTAATCTTCTGATTGACACTTCCGCCAAATAAATCGGTAAAAACAAAAATCTGATCCTGCTCATTCACCTGGTTTACAAATACATTCAACTCCTGTTCAAAATCACACTCATCCACATAAGCATTAATCACCGTAATCTCTTGAACCTTCCCCGTCAGTAATTGAATACTGCTAAGAAAGCCTGAAGCTAAGTGACCGTGAGTCGCTATTAGAATTTTCTTCATATGGTTAATTCCTTTCTTTCTGTTCACTTTTATATAAGCAATTCCTGTGCCAACTTTTAAAAACATTGGTTTAATCACGTTAATTCACATTAAAAAAAGTGTCTAACCTAAAAAAAACAGATTAGACACTTTTTTAGACACTTTATTTTTGAATATACGGTCCTAATAATTCATAGAGCAGCGAAAGCTCATAAGCATTGACTTTAAAATTATATTTCATCTCCATTGATTGAAAAATACTTCTAGAAACATAATAAAACTCATCTTCATCTGGTTTCAAATCATAATTCGGTTCTTCAGATTTTTCTGTCCGAGCCAAGAATAAACGTTCCATCATCAATGCCGTATGCATATAGAGATTTAGTTTTACACGGCCATTTAAAGTGAAATGATAGTAATTTTCATATTTAGAAATGACTGTTTCCACTTCACTCATCACGATCGTTGGGTTCAGAAAGTTCAAACGGTCCGCAATTCCTTCCAACGAAAAGAATTTTACTAGCTCCTGAATCAAGCGGTTAAATTCTGCCGGCTTCATTTCAGGACTCAAAATATGCTTCAAATTGGCTGCTCCATCACCGTCTAAGATGTCATAAACATTAATATTAGGAATTGAAAAGGAACGTGGAAGATCCGAAGTCGTGATGACCAATTTTGTCTTGTCAAAATAAGTTTCATCATTTTGGTCGATTAATTCACGTAGTTCTCTGTAGTCCTTCGTGAAAACTTCGATGGATTCATCCGATAAATGATGACGAAAAACATCTTTCAATTTGTCCGAAATCCCCAAACCCGACATACAGGAAATGATAATGTTGCTACTTTGAGAAAAGCCTTCAAAGTATTGAACATTGATTGAATACTTGTCTGCTGCATCCTCCGCAATCTGTTTAAATGGCGCATTCATCGTCATCTTCAAGCCAATATCAAGTGCAATGGAAGTCGTCAAATTATTCAGAAGAAGTAACTCCCCTTTTAAATCGTTCTTGATCTGTGTGTAAATTTGATTTAAAGAGCCCATATCTACGATCAGCACTAGACTATCTGTATTCACTTGCCTTTTCACAAAATTCCTTGTCGATTCGACAATCTCTGACACATTACTCTCTACTGGCATATCCAACGCTTCAAAAACATAATTGCCGCATAATTGATTCACTACTGCTTGAATGCTGCTAGCCGTACTATCTCCGTGAGCAAGCAACAGGCCCTTCAGCTCGATGGATTCATCTACATAATCAGATAAAGTCACGACAATAAGCAGTCTTAGAAAGTTCTCGTCCTTTTCTGAGAGCGGTGGTAAATGCTCCAAGAACTGATTACATAAGTAAGTCGTCCGAGGTAGATTTGCAGCTAATGTACGATTTATCCCGGTTAAGTCTGTCTTATAGCTTGGGGAAATGACATAGGATCTGCTAATAATTTCTGCAACAGGTCCACTCGTCGTCAATCCGTACGTTTTTCCTAAAACGGATACCCAGACCTTTCTAAACATCTGAATCATCAATTTTCTACTCATTGATAAAAAAGAATCCTTATCAATGTGATGCACCAAATGCTGTACTTCATTCTTTATCGAAGAAAAATTTTCATTGAAATTACCTTCATTTATCAACTGAGTAATTTTTTCCAAAATCGAATCATAATCAAACGGTTTGATTCGATCCGTTTTTATCTTTTGATTTTTCTTTATCAATAAACTAGCAATCGGCAAGCTTTCTATCTCGGATTCCAGCATATTTAACTGAATCAAGATCTCATTTTTCCCAATCGTTAATGGTTCTTCTTGTGTTCGACTATACACATCCGCACAACTGATTTTAATGATATTCTTCAGCTTACCAATATTCCCACTAAAGGGATGAGATAACATTAAAGACAAGGCTTCTCTTGAAACAATAATATCTTTTTGTAAAACATCCGCTTCATTTTGAAAAAATAATTGAATCAGCTCTAATCGTTCTCGAATAGGGCGATCTTCAAAAGTTGGCAACATAACACTAATTTGAATACGCCGATCAAAGGTGTCTAATAAATAATCTTCACCTTTTTCCGTCGTGGCGAAAATAAAACGAACCTTAGCAGAATGCCAATTTACATTTTCACCGACTGGACGATAGTTTCCAGTATCAATAAATAGAAAGAGCTTTTCTTGATTTTCTTTCGATAAGCGATGGACCTCATCGAGAAAAAGATAGCCGTTGTTGGCCGTTGCCAATAAACCATTGGTATCCTTTTCAGCCCCCGTAAAGGCCCCCTTCTTGTATCCAAACAGTGTTGCCGAAAGCAGTTCGGGATTGTCCGCATAATCGGCACAGTTTAAGATAGCAAATGGTGCATCTTCTTCAATAATTTGCTCATGGATAGCGTATTCAAAAATTTTTGTGGCTAAAAAACTTTTTCCAACACCCGTGGCTCCATTTATTAATACACTGAGTCCGTTAGGCGGATATTTGACAGCGGCTATACATTTTTGAATGACCTCTCTCAGACTTCCGTCATGACCAACTACAGAATGAAAGGCTTCGTTTATTTGCTCCGTATTATCTACAACCGCATATTCATCTAAAGGCTTCCACAAAACAGGCTTTCCCGGTAATTTCTCGACCTTTTTATCTTCCACTAATCTCGTCAAATAATGGCTGGCATTCTGACGAGAGATACCTAGATTCTTCGAAATTTTCTCGGCAGTGACAGAAGACATATTCCCTGTTAGTCGTATCAGCTCATCAAAAACTCGATCTTTAGCGCTCTTTTTCATTTTTTCCTCCAGTTTAATGTGTCTAAAAGCATAATAAACTGTCGGCTGCAATATGTCTATTCTATATTTGTATTCCAATTTTTACTTTGAAACACAAATAGTCGAATATTTGCCTCAGATATCTGACAAAATAATTTATCTACCAATTTAGTTTTTATCTAATATGATTTTTATGTTTTTTCATAGCTACAAATATTGAGAGAGTGTAAAATATTTTGTGTAAATAGAAAAAAGGAAGTCCCTTCTGTAGAATAGAGTTACCACAACACATTCACAGAAGAGAGGACTTCCCTATGAACGATTTTACTACAGAAATTCTAAAGACTCTAGCGAACAAAGGCGATTTGAATGAATTATTCCGTGTCCATTTGGAGAAAGCAGTCAATACGCTTCTCAAAACGGAGTTAACGGCTTTCCTAGATTACGAAAAGTATGATCGCATTGGTTTTAACACGGGTAATTCTCGTAACGGCTCCTATGACCGTACGGTCAAGACCGAGTATGGGGAACTTCATCTCCAGATTCCGCGCGACCGCAATGGTGAGTTCAAGCAACAGACTGTTCCTGCTTATAGACGGACGAATGACACGTTAGAGGAGACCGTCATTCACCTCTTCCGAAAAGGTATTACCATGTCGGAAATCGCAGACTTGATTGAGAAAATGTATGGGCATTACTACACGCCCCAAACCATGTCCAATATAACAAAATCATTTACAGAAGAGGTAACGGCGTTTAAAGGGCGGGAGCTTCATGACCGTTATGCTGCTATTTATATGGACGCAACGTATATTCCGTTAAAGCGGAAAACCGTCGCCAAGGAAGCTATTCATATCGCAGTTGGCATTCGCCCGGACGGATCAAAGGAAGTATTGAGCTATGCGATTGCACCGACTGAATCCATCACGATTTGGGATGAAATTTTATTGGACCTTCAAGAGCGCGGTTTGAAAAATGTCCTCCTGTTCATCACGGATGGCTTAAAGGGGATGGTAGGAGCGATTAGTCGGTTCTATCCCAAAGCTCGTTTTCAACATTGTTGTGTACACGTTTCCCGTAATATCAGTCACAAAGTGCGTGTCGATGATCGTAAGGAAGTCTGTGATGATTTTAAAATGGTGTATCAAGCCTCATCTAAAGAGGTGGCGTTGGAAGCACGTGGTGCTTTTGCGGAAAAATGGAAAACCAGCTATCCAAAAGTGGTTGAATCGATTCTTTCGAACGATCACTTGCTCACTTTCTATGATTTCCCCTTGGCCATACGCAAGAGTATTTATTCTACGAACTTGATTGAATCCTTTAATAAGCAAATCAAGAAATACAGCCACCGCAAGGAACAGTTCCAAAACGAAGAGTCGATGGAACGTTTCTTAGTCTCGTCTTTTGATACTTACAACCAAAAATTCCTAGGTCGCAGTCATAAAGGCTTTCAACAGGCCGAAGGCGAACTTGAACAAATGCTAAGCCAACTGATTGAGAATTAGAAACAATCTGCAGTAGGGAAGAATCATTTACACAAAATTATTGACGCTCCCAATATTGAACTGGATTCATATATTAGTTTTATTAATAGATTACAGAAGGGTTAAGTATATTTGCATAGTTTCCAATTACTTTATCCTTCTGTAACTTTTTTAATCTTAGATTTACTAGCCCGTCTCGGGCCCTATTTTACAATGGTTTTGTCCACTTTTCTCTGGTAGAAAAACGTGGTAGAAAAAATAAAATAACACAAAAAAAGCGGCTTTTCAGCCGCTTTTGGTAGAAAATTGGAAAACTCAGATAGAAAAAGGACGATTTTTAGCTCTTTAGAACGTTGATAAATCCCCATTCTTACTGAGTTTTACCATTATCTCCTGTACATCTTAAGTTCCAAGAATAAATCATTATAAATCCCCAAATATTCTTTACCTAAATCTTGGTAGACTTCTAAATGAGACAGCATTTCATCAGTGGGATAAAATTGCTTATCACCGGTAATCGATCTAGGTAAACGTTTCATAGCTTCTTTATTAGGAGTAGCATAACCAATGTATTCTGCATTCTTCGCTGCATTTTCTGGACGCAACATAAAGTTGATAAAATCGTAAGCGCCCGCTTTATTTTTAGCAGTTTTTGGAATTACGATATTATCAAACCATAAGTTCGATCCTTCTGCTGGAATTACATAATGAAGATGTTCATTTTCTGCCATCATGTCCGCAGCTTCCCCGGAAAATGTTACAGCAACCATGCTCTCTTCATTAGCCATATAAATTTTAATTTCATCGGCCACAATGGCTTTGATATTAGGGGTTAATTCTTTTAGTTTCGCAACTGCTTGGTTAAGCTGTTCATCATTTTTACTGTTTAAAGAATACCCCAAACTATTCAAACCTAGACCGATGACTTCTCTGGCGCCATCAATCATCATAATATTATCACGAAATTTATCATTCCATAAATCCTGCCAATACTTCAATTCATCGGCTTTTGCAAACTTATCATTGTAAACAATTCCCAATGTTCCCCAAAAATAAGGAATTGAATACTTATTGTGTGGATCAAAACTTTGGTTTAAAAAATCTTCATGAATATTATTTAATCCTTTAATTTTGCTATGATCCAATGGTAAAACCAAATTTTCTTGAATCATCTTTTGAATCATATATTCACTGGGAATAGTAATATCGTATGGTGTTCCACCTTGCTGAATTTTGGTAAACATGGCTTCATTTGAATCAAAAGTCTCATAGTTTACTTTATAGCCAGTTTCTTTTTCAAATTTTTTCAACAAATCAGGATCAATATAATCGCCCCAATTGTATATATTTAATACTTTTGCTCCAGCCACGCCACTCGAATGTTCTAAGCGATTAACAGCAAATACTAAAACTAAAATAACCGCAATAATACCTATCAACAAAGACTGCAATTTTTTCATCGTAATTCTGGCACCTCCACTTTCTTGCGGCGGTTTTTCACCTTTTTAGAACGATTATCTTTACTAATAAAATAATAACCTATAACCAAAATCATTGAAAAAATGAATACCAACGTACTTAAAGCGTTGATTTCCAAGCTGATTCCTTGTCTTGCCCGCGAATAAATTTCCACTGAAAGTGTAGTAAAACCATTGCCTGTCACAAAAAAAGTTACGGCAAAGTCATCTAGTGAATACGTAAACGCCATGAAATACCCTGCGATAATGCCAGGTGATAAATAGGGTAAAATAATATTTTGCATTACTTGTATATTGTTTGCCCCCAGATCTCGTGCAGCATCCACCATTGAATCATTCATTTCTTTTAATTTTGGCAATACCATCAACACAACAATTGGGATTGAAAAAGCGATATGTGAAAGCAATACGCTAACAAATCCCAAACTAAAGCTTTTAAAAATATTTCCTAATAACGTAAATAAAATCAAAAAACTAGCCCCGATAATAACATCTGGCGAAACCAACAAAATATTATTCGCGCTTAAAAAAGCATTGCGCCAACGTCTTTTTTTTGTGTAATAAATTCCTAATGCACCAAACGAGCCAATCAAAGTTGCCAGTAATGCAGATAAGAAAGCTAACATAAATGTATTTAAAACAATAATAATTAGACGAGTGTCTTCAAAAACAGCCTGATAGTGCTGTAAGCTAAACCCGGTAAAACTATTCATGGTTTCACCAGCATTAAACGAGTAAAAAATCAAATAAAAAATTGGGATGTACAAAATGACAAAAACAAAAATCAAGTAAAGGTTCGACCAACGGAATTTTTTCATTTCTTCACCCCTCCTTTACGTTTTTCACCCGTTAAACTCATCACAATAAACATTGCTATGATCAAAATTACACCAATTGTTGAGCCCATACCCCAGTTTTGAGTAACAAGAAAATGTTGTTCAATAGCTGTCCCTAGCGTAATTACGCGATTTCCGCCAATTAAACGCGTTAACATGAAGAGAGATAAAGAAGGAATAAAGACAGCTTGAACACCACTTTTAACGCCATTCATGGAAAGAGGTAAGATAACCCGACGAAACGTCTCAAAATTATTAGCTCCCAAATCGCGACTGGCAAAAACCAGAGATGGGTTAATTTCTTCTAAAGCATTAAAAATCGGTAAAATCATAAATGGCAACTCAATATAAGTAGCAACCACTAAAAAACTGAAATCTGTAAATAGAATCTGTGCAGGCCCAATACCAAACAAGCTTAAAAAATTATTGATACCACCATGGACACCAAAAATTCCAATAAAAGCATAAGCCTTTAACAATAAATTGATCCACGTAGGTAGAATAATTAACAACAACCAGAGATCTTTGTGTTGCAATTTGGTTAAAAAATATGCTGCAGGATAGCTAATCAACAAGGTAAAGCCTGTAATCAAAAATGCATACCACACGGAGTTAAGTGTCATTGTCAAATATTTACCAGAACCAAAATAGGTTTCATAATTTACAAAGGAAAAATTCCCGTTCATATCAAAAAAAGATTGATAAATAATCAATAAGACTGGTGCAATAACAAATAATAACAACCAGATGTAATAAGGTACGGAATAAAAGCGTCTTAATTTAGTCACTGTCTTCCCCCCTACTCATCATAACTTTCCAACCGGGCATCAAAGTCAGCTTCAGACTCATTAAAACGCATGACATGAATATCTTCAGGTTCAAAATACAGTCCAATCTGGCTTCCCTCTACAGCTTTTTTCGTAGAGTGAACCATCCATTCATTTGCCTGTTCGTCATAGCAGATAATTTCATAGTGCACCCCGCGGAATAATTGCGTGTCAACTTTAACAATGAGTTTCCCTTTTTCCACTGAAGTTAAAGACAAATCTTCTGGTCGCAGCACGACTTCTACTGGTTCATTTGGTCGCATACCACTGTCAACACATTCAAATTTTTTACCTACAAATTCTACCAAATTATCTTCAATCATCGTTCCTGCTACAATATTACTTTCACCTACGAAATCTGCGACAAAATGATTAATAGGCTCATCATAAATATCTACCGGTGTCCCACTTTGGACAATTTTACCACGATTCATAACAAAGATTTCATCACTCATCGCCAAAGCTTCTTCTTGGTCGTGCGTAACAAAAATAAAAGTAATACCTAAGCGTTGCTGTAATTCTCGTAATTCATACTGCATATCTGTTCGTAACTTTAAATCCAAAGCTGATAGTGGTTCATCGAGCAATAGCACTTTTGGTTCGTTAACGATAGCTCTTGCAATAGCTACCCGCTGTCTTTGACCGCCAGACATTTCTCTAATTTCTCGTTTTTCATATCCTTTTAATTGGACAAGGCGCAAGGCTTCCATGACCCGTTTTTCAATTTGATTTTTTGATACTTTTTTTATTTTTAGTCCAAAGGCAACATTATCAAAAACATTCATATGCGGAAATAAAGCATAGTCTTGAAAGACTGTATTTACTTGCCGTTGATTGGCTGGCACATCATTAATTTTTTGCCCATCAAAAAATATCTCTCCTTCAGTAGCATCTAAAAAGCCAGCAATAATCCGTAAGATTGTCGTTTTACCACAACCAGAAGGCCCTAAAAGGGTATAAAACTTGCCCTCCTCGATCTCAAAACTGACATTTTTCAATACCGTATCTTCATCGTCGTAACGTTTCGTCACATTTTTAAATGAGATGATGGATTTAGCCACTTTTTCTCCCCCTTTTACACTGCAAAATTTTTGGTCATACTCATTAAGAATACTGATAAATTGACAAAAAACAAGACCTAATTAAATCATAGCAAAAACTTGCCAAAATGTATTACAATAACTATTCACAATCATCCTCTTCTTGTTTATTTTATTGTTTAAAATGCAATGCTTTTTACACCTTAATAAGCACAGATAGTTTCATTAGAGAAAGCGAGAAAAACTGAACTAGTAATTTACTTATTTGTGGTATGATAATGAAAATGGTGAAGTCAAACGCTTCTTTATACAATCAAATTTGATTAATTTATTTTCCAAATTTTAAATCAAATTGCTTTTTACATTAGATAAAATTGGAGGTCATCATGACAGAAAAATTTCAAGCATTTGTCGTTAGTGAAAAAGACGGGCAAGTACACGCTACTTTAGTTGATCAGAATTTTGATAGCCTTAGTACAAAAGGGGTTATCGTTAAAGTTGCTTACTCTTCCTTAAATTTTAAAGATGCGCTTGCAACCCAAGCCAAAACTGGTGTTGTCCGTAGTTATCCCCTCACTTTAGGTATTGACTTAGCTGGAACTGTAGTTAAAAGTAACGATCCTCGCTTTGTAAAAGGGGATGAAGTTCTTGCAACTGGTTATGGCTTAGGTGTATCTAGCCCTGGTGGGTTAAGCGAGTATCAAAGCATCGCAGCAGACTGGTTAGTTCCACTGCCAGCTGGTTTAACTTTAAAAGAAAGCATGATTTATGGTACAGCGGGATTTACAGCAGCATTAGCCGTAGCCAAAATCCATGAACATATCGCCAAAGATGAACAAGTACTCGTAAGTGGTGCATCTGGTGGTGTCGGTAGCATTGCAATTGCATTATTACACAAGTTAGGTTACAAAAAAATTGTTGCCGTTAGTAGAAAAAACACTGCAACAAAATGGTTAAAAGAGCTCGGTGCCACAGAAATTGTCACTCCTGACACTTTAATCCCTGAAACAATACGTCCTTTAGCAAAACAACAATTTTCTGGTATTATCGATACCATTGGCGGTGAACTTCTGGCTGCTTTATTACCACAACTTCACTATGAGGGTGTCGCAGCTTTATGTGGTAATGCAAGTGGTATTAAACTTAATACAACGGTTTTACCTTTTATCTTACGAGGCATTCAAGTTTTTGGTATTGATTCAGTCAATCAACCAATGGCTATGCGACAAAAAATTTGGAACTTATTGGCTTCTGACTGGAAAATCACTTCCCAATTGAAAGTTCAAGAAGCTCCGCTAAAAGATGTAGAAACTATTACGCAATCATTGTTGACCGGTACCCACGAAGGTCGCAGTATTATTTCGATGTAAAGGAGTTTATTATGCGCATTTTGATTACTGCTGGTGGAACATCTGAAAAAATCGATGATGTCCGTTCTATTACCAATCATTCAAGTGGTCGTCTAGGAGTTGCTATTGCCAATGCTTTTACTAGTAACTTTGCAACGATTGACTATGTTACAACCAAAAATGCCCAAAAACCTGAAGGGGAAAATATTACGCTGCATTTTATCTCTGACACAAAAGATTTGGCAGAAACTTTAACTCACCTACTAACAACAAACCGTTATGATGCTGTTATTCATAGCATGGCAGTTAGTGATTTCACTCCAGCTACAAGCTTATCTGAAGCGCAATTACAAACAGCTTTCAATCATTTAATCACACAAAGTGATGCTAAAACACTTTCTTTAGATGAATTGCAAAATTGGTTATCAGAACTTAAGAAACAGGAAATCTCTGACAAAAAGATTTCTTCTGATACAGATCATTTATTTTTAGTTCTAAAGAAAAACCCAAAAATTATTCACCTGATAAAAAAATTGCAGCCATCCACACTACTAGTTGGTTTTAAATTACTTGTTGATGTTAGCTTTAGTGAACTGTTTGATGTTGCAATGAAAAGTATCAAGCAAAATAGTGCCGATTTCATCCTCGCCAACGATTTAATAGAAGTTGGAACGACTAAGCATCACGGCTACTTAATTGCTAAAGATGGTAGCTATAAAGAAGCCACTACTAAAAATGAAATTGCGGACTTGATTAAAACAACTATTATAACTGCAACTAAATTTTAAAAAGGAGCCACTATCATGCATCAAAAACATATTTTACTTGGTGTTTCAGCTAGCATATCCGCGTATAAAGCTGCTGATTTAGCTAATGAATTAACAAAACGTGGTTATGCTGTCGATGTTTTAATGACTCAAAACAGTACTAAATTTATTACCCCATTAACTTTACAAACCTTATCAAAGCGTCCGGTTCACATAGATGTCATGGTGGAGCACCGAGCAGATTTAGTCAATCACATTGAACTTGCTAAACAGGCAGATTTATTGTTAATTGCACCGGCAACAGCCAATATTATTGGTAAACTTGCTAGTGGTATCGCCGATGACATGGTGACGACCGTTGCGATGGCCCTTAAAACTGACGTACCAAAATTAATTGCGCCGGCGATGAATACGTATATGTATCAAAATCCTGTAACACAAAAAAATCTTGTTAGATTAAAAGAGTTCGGCTATAAAGAAATAGAACCTCGTGAAGCTTTACTAGCTTGCGGCGATTTTGGTCGTGGGGCATTGGCTACCAATGCAACCATTATTCAAGCGGTAGAAGCTACACTAAGCCAAAGGAGTCTATGATGAAAAACAGTAAAACTTTCGATCTTGTTTTAACAGCACTTTTTTTGGGCATCATGATTTTAATGAGTCTCGTGCCTTTTTTAGGATTTATTCCCATTGGCCCATTAAACGCAACGATTTTACATGTGCCAGTTATTATTGGTTCTATTATTTTAGGACCACGTTTAGGAGCTTTTCTTGGTTTTTCAATGGGGCTTATGAGTGTCTATAACTCTACTACGAGACCCAATCCATTGTCCTTTGTTTTCTCTCCTTTTATTAATGTTATCGGCACTAATCATGGCGATTGGAAAGCATTGCTTGTCGCCATCATTCCTCGCATTTTAATTGGTATCGTTCCCTTCTTTGTTTATAAATATGGGCGCCGATTGTTAAAAAATAAAGCAGACAGTGTAGCGTTATTTATCGCAGGTATCAGTGGCGGACTCACCAATACCTTATTGGTAATGAACTTTATCTATTTACTATTCCAAGAAAGTTACGGGACTTATGTTAGTCAAAGTGGTCAAAATCATGAATTTTTATACGGAGCCATTTTAACAGTTATTTTTACACAAGGAATTCCCGAATCAATTGTAGCTGGTGTAGTAACCGCAGCAGTATGTGCTATTTTATTGCGTCTTACAAAGAAGAACCGTACTGAAATGTACTAAAAATTTTTAACCTCAACTAACTAACTCCAAACAAAAAACGTCTAGAATCAATCTGTTCTGATTCTAAACGTTTTTTTGGTTATTTTTCTTCACCAATAATGCGAACTTCGGTTTCCAAAGTCACATCAAATTTTTCTTTGATTGTTTTTTGAATGTGTGCAATCAATTCAACATAGTCTGTCGCTGTGGCGTTATTAATATTTACGATAAACCCCGCATGCTTTTCAGAAATTTGGGCACCACCCCATTTCATCCCCTGCAAACCAGCATCTTGAATTAATTTACCGGTAAAATGTCCCACTGGTCGTTTGAAGACACTACCACAAGAGGGATACTCCAACGGTTGCTTAGCTTGTCGTAAGGCAGTCAATTCATCCATCCTAGCCTTAATAATGTCATGGTTTCCTTCTTCTAATTGAAAACGCGCGGTTAAAATAATTGCTCCCAAATCTTGTACGGCACTGTGACGATAGGAGAAATTCATGTCATCATGATGCAATGTCTTGATTGTCCCATCACCAAATAAAACATCACAGCTAGCAAATACGTCTTTTATTTCTCCGTCATAGGCTCCAGCATTCATAAATACTGCTCCGCCAATACTCCCGGGAATCCCACTAGCAAATTCAAAACCTGCTAGATTTTCCTTTAAAGCAGCATAGGTTGTATCAATCAATTTTGCACCAGCTTGTGCTTGTACTACAGTTCCTGACACGGTAACTGTAGTCATCTGACTTAACATGATGACTAACCCACGAATTCCCCCATCTCTGACAATTAAATTACTCGCATTGCCTAATACAAGCCAGGGAATGTCATTTACTCGGCAATAATCTACTAACGCTTTTGTTTCTTCGGTGCTTTTTGGAAAAGCTAAAACATCTGCTGGTCCACCGGTCTTGGTAAACGTATAATTCATTAAAGGTTCATCTAGCAAAATACTAATTTCAGGAAAAGCCTGTTTAAATGCGTCTTTCATGAAAATTTTCCTCTCTTTTAAAAACATCCCACTTATTTTAGCACGCCAAGATCATTCTTGCCACCTAAGCTTCAGAATTGGTGTAGTTTGCTAAAAGTGCTGCACATAATTGATGGCTCAATAAAGTTTTTTCTTGCTGCACGATTTTTTTGCTTGTGAGAGCATTTAAAAATTGTGTTACCAACGTCTCAAACCCGCGCTTAGACAAAGTGGTTTGCCAATCATTACCACTTAATTGGTGTATTCCTTGTTGATTTCGTTCTGTTAAATCAGTCAAATTTTCTAAAATCAACGTTTTACTTGGGCTTGTAACTTCATAACGTTCGTAGTTTGCACCACTCCTTAAATCCATCGTTAAGGTGGCACTAGTTGTTTCAGTGGCTAACAGCATGGTAGCATATTCTAAATTACTATGATTTACCTGTAAATTGCCATAAATCAGCTTTGGTATTCCCGGCATTAAATAGACTGCTGTATCTACTAAATGTAAAAACAAATCATAAACTAAAAATTCTGGCGTTCCACTGCCAGCTATTCTATTTTTTTGTAAATGCAGCTGCCTTTTATCAGACAATTCTTTTAACGGTTTTACAAGTGGCGCATAACGACGATTGAAACCGAGCATTAAAATTAAATTTTTAGCTGCTGCTAGCTGGTATAATTCTTCGGTTTGTTGATAACTTTCTGTGAGTGGTTTGTCAATAAAAACATGAATGCCATTTTCTAAACAAGTTTTGACCAAATCATAATGACTTTTTGTGGCACTGTGAATCAGACACGCCTCAATCTTTTCCGTCATTAGTTCCGCCAAATTTTGATAAACATGTTGAAAACGATAACGTGTTTTTAATAGTCGCCGCACTTCTTGGTTACGGGTTGCAAAATAAAAGTCCGCTTCATCTTGCTTTTGTAAATAAGTTGGTAAATAAGCTTTCTGGGCAATATTACCTATTCCAATTACACCAATTCTCATTAAAACACTTCCTTTAGTTGCCTTTCCTTTCATCTTACACCATTTTTCGCTAAAATAAATAAGAATGTTAGTTTAATAAAGGAGGACAAATGTTGAAATTAGTCTCTTGGAATGTTAACGGATTACGCGCTGTAATGAAGAAGAATTTTATGGATGTTATCGCAGAACTAGATGCTGATTTTTTCTGTCTGCAAGAAACCAAATTGCAAGCCGGTCAAATTGAAATGGACTTACCTAATTATTATGAATACTGGAATTATGCAGAAAAAAAAGGCTATTCCGGTACAGCTATTTTTGCTAAAAAAGAAGCTATGAATGTTAGGTATGGAATTGGCATTGATCATCATGATTTAGAAGGCCGCGTAATTACTTTAGAATACCCCGAATTTTATTTGGTAGATTGTTATACCCCTAACTCTCAAAATGAATTAAAGCGGTTAGATTATCGCATGACCTGGGAAGATGATTTTCGTAACTACTTAGTAAATTTAAATAAAACTAAACCTGTAATTTTATGCGGCGATTTAAACGTGGCGCACGAAAATATTGATTTAAAAAACTGGAAAACCAATCATAAAAATGCCGGCTTTACAAATGAAGAGCGCGGTAAATTTACGGAACTTTTAAACGCTGGATTTATTGATAGCTTCCGTTACTTCTACCCTGATCTTACAGGTGTTTATTCTTGGTGGAGTTATCGTTTTAACGCCCGCAAAAATAATGCTGGCTGGCGTATTGACTATTTTGTAGTCTCTACTGATTTAAAAGATAAAATGGCCGATGCCAAAATTCACACCGAAATTTTTGGTAGTGACCATTGTCCAGTTGAATTGGATTTAAATTTTTAAATTGTTTTAAAAAGACGGGGGTAGGTTTGCTATTGTCGTCTTTTTTGTGCTACATTACACAAAGAAAGGGCGGTCAATATGAATTTTATTGCAATGGATTTTGAAACAGCAAATCATGAAAAACACAGTGCCTGTTCTTTGGCTTTGGTGATGGTTCGTAACAGTAAAATCGTAGGTGAGTATTATTCGTTAATTAAGCCAGAGACAGCTTTTTTTTGGCGGAATATTCAAATTCACGGAATTCACCCTGAAGACGTTGCCGATGCCCCAAAATTTCCTGCTGTCTGGGAACAAATTTCGCAATACTATAATCAAAACAGTCTGATTGTGGCTCATAATGCCCCTTTTGACAATGGTGTTTTAGCTGGTTGCTTAGATTACTACGGTTTAGAAAAACAACCTTATTTATCTTTATGTACGGCCCGTTCAAGCCGAAAACTATATCCCGAATTTACCAATCATCGTTTAAACACCATGTGTGAAATGCTAGATATTCCTTTAGAAAATCATCACGATGCCCTTGAAGATAGCCGTGCTTGTGCGGAGATATTATTACGCCAAGAAGCCGATTTTGGGACTGATCCTTTAAAAAAATTAGTCACCATTAAATAAAAATAAATTCGATAAAAAAAGGAACTTTGCCAAGAGAATTGGCAAAGTTCCTTTTTTGTTAGTCTTCTTCAATACTGATTGGTAAAATGATAACCCGATCAATGATAGTCGGCCGATAAAGAAATAGTCCTTTTTCGCGGTATTTTTTTGCCCCACTTTCAAAAATCATTCCAAATTCATCACTGCGTGGAATATTAAGCGATACTTGTTCAATGGCTGGTGGTGCATCAAAGTTTTTTGTCCCCTCTTCTGGTGAATAGAAGTTAAATTTTGTTCCAGTCTTATCATTTGGCATTTTAATCATTACTTTTGAACTACGATTACCATTTGACTGAGAAAAGACCGTTAATCCCGTCTTATCAATTGCAATACCTTGCATTCTATCCCACCCTGGAGCGATAGAACTAATTATTTTTTCTTCAATCATTCTATTTACAAACTCCTTGTAGCTTTTGGCTGCGTTTAGCTCTACTTCCATTTGTTTTGTAAATTTATCTGGTAAACCAGTCTGGGCATTGAGATCTATACTGACCACTGAACGATCTGACTCTTCACGTCCGTATTTTACAATTGTTAATTGATTGTCATGAATTGCAATACCAGATGTTCGTGAGGCCCAAGGTAGTTTAATATGCTTGGATGTAATCGGTTTTTGTACATCTTTTGCATGATAATTTCTTACAGCATTCTCTTGAATATAAGATAGGCCACCAATCTTCTTGTCATCAGAAAACCACAGTCGTTTAAACTGCGCATCATAGACAATTCCTCCAACATGAGATTTTGAATTTAAAATTAATGTCTTAAAGTATTTCATTGAATGCTTATTAACGACAAATATTAGCGAATTTCGCTTATGATCACCGTCATAAGCACTAATGTAGTAATGAGTTTGTGATTGTGTTAATCCTTGTGGTACCCAATTTGTACCAAATGAAGCTTTTTTAGTTTGGTAATCTAATGACCAAGCTCCCCGTATCCCAGGAATAACAAAAGTTTTAATTGGTATTCCCTTTAAACTTTTATTTCGTTTTTGTAAATCGTTGAGCACCATTTTCTCTTGGACGAGCGAATCTGTACTAGCTTCCCATTTTTTAATACTACTTTGATTTGGTACCATCTGTTGATATTTAGCTTTGTCTGTAAAGAATCCCCACAGAAGTCCTAAAAAAATCACTATTGCAAACAATCCAATAAAAATTTTCTTTTTTTTCATCCCCTCAACCTACCTCCACTCATTTTTTCCAATTATCTCTTATTCAAAATTCAAAGACAACTAATTCGAATTTTATTACCATACCACTTTACTATCCTAATAAGACTTTTAAATAGCATATTTAGGCAAAATCGACTATGATACAGCTAACAAATGGTAGCGCATACTTACCAGGATTAGGAGGAGTATTTATGAAAAAAATTATCGGGGTCATGTTTCTTTTATTCACACTTGTTTTTATTGCTGGTTGCCAAAATACTAAAGAAAATAGTACGAATATTTTTAATGACGAAAAAAAGATTGCTACAACAGAAGATTCTTTTAAATTCTATGATACTTCTATGATACTAAAGAAGAACTATTTAATGATCATACGTTAAAAACGCAAACAAAATTTGAAGGTATTAATACATTATGGCTTTTAACTGCTACAAAAGATGACACTATCACCATTTCTTACAATGTAAAAACAACCGCTGGTAAACTAAAACTGGTTTTAGTCGATGCAAAACAGACCGTTACCACGATTTTTGATGGAACAAAAAACGACACCTTTACGGGTAAAATAAAAGCAGGTGAAAATAAACTGCGCCTTATCGGTCAAGATGCAACTGCAACACTTGATATAACGGTCCAAACGGATGAACAAACCAGCATAAAAAAATACGATTCTTTGGATGAACTAGATAAAGAAATTGATTCAGATATGAGCTATTAACAAAAAAGAGACTTCTCCAAGATTTTCCTTTAATCTTGGAGAAGTCTCTTTTACAAACAGCTTCCTTTAACGTTTTCAATCAATTAACAATGCCATTAGATAGGCAGGAATAAACTCATTTTGCGGTGTTAAAAAACTTCTTTTTATTTCACCTTCAATAATAAAACCAAATTTTTGATAAAGATGCAACGCTCTTTGGTTGCGCGTTTGAACAGTTAATTCTAAACGTCGAATGATTCCAGAGCTTTCCGCCCACAAAATAATTTCTTCCATTAGCGCAGCGCCTAAACCCATTCCCCAAAATTCTTTTAGAATAGAAATTCCTACTTCTCCAATATGGGCCACACGAGGATTTTCTTCAGCTAAAACAGAAGCTATGCCAATAATTTCATCATCTACCAGCGCAACTAATGATAAATTATTAGGACTTTTAAAAAAAGCTGCGAGTTGCATAGACAATTGTTCTTCGGTAAGAGAAAGTCCATTCTCATCCATAATCAAAAAATCAGTTTCACTACCAATTTGTCTCATTACCTGTAAGAGTTGCGCAGCGTCACTGGGTTGTGTCGGGCGAATTTTTACTTCCACATTCTCCATTGCTATATTGTCCAATTTTTCAAAATACGATCTAAAAATTTTTCACTTTGACTTCCTACCGCCTTAAAATCTGCCTGACGAGCAAATTCGTTTTCAGTGATTTTCGATAATCTTAATTCTAAATAATCGACAGGTAAAGCTTCGCCCAATAGCTTTCCCCACTCTACAATAGACAACCCATTGCCTTCAAAATATTCTTCAAGCCCCAACTCGTCAGCATCTTGTCCAATACGATAAACGTCCATGTGATAAAGTGGCAGACGCCCATCTTCGTATTCTCGAATAATCGTATAAGTTGGACTTTTTACCATTCGACTTATCCCCAAACCTTGTGCAATTCCTTTAGTAATAGTCGTTTTACCTGCCCCTAATTCTCCAGTCAAAATAATAACATCGCCACCAGTCGCACTTTCACCAATAACTTTTCCTAATTTTTCTGTTGTTAAAAGATTCGGTAAAGCAATCATAACTACCCCTCCTACCAATAAATGTTTCTAATTTTTAGTATAAGCTGTGCTTAGTATAACTGGCAAAAAGTTAGATTGCAAAAGTAGGTTCATAACAAACCTTCGTCTATTTGAATAGAAACAAAAAAACCGCTCTAAAAAGAACGGATTTTTTATCAGGGTTAGCTTTATTTCGCCGTATTTAATGTTTGTGCCGCAGTAATAATAGATAGTTTGTAAACATCTTCTTCATTAGCGCCACGAGATAAGTCAGATACAGGTTTATTTAAACCTTGTAAGATTGGTCCGATTGCTTCAAAGTTACCAAAACGTTGCGCAATTTTGTAACCAATATTACCAGATTGTAATTCAGGGAAAACAAAGACCGTTGCTTTACCGGCAACTTCTGAATCTGGTGCTTTTAATTGTCCAACTGCTGAAACATACGCAGCATCAAATTGTAATTCACCATCTAAAATAATATCTGGTGCCATTTCTTTTGCAATTTTTGTTGCTTCCACCACTTTATCTACTTCTGGAGCTTTCGCTGAACCTTTTGTTGAAAAGCTTAGTAGTGCAACTTTTGGATCAATATCAAATAATTCTGCTGTCTCAGCTGATGCAACTGCAATTTCAGCTAATTCTTGTGAAGATGGATTTACATTAATCGCACAGTCAGAGAATAAGTATTTTTCTTGGTCGCGTCCACGTACCATTAAAAAGGCGCCACTCGTTCGGCTAACACCTGGTTTAGTTTTAATGATTTGTAACGCTGGGCGCACAGTATCACCCGTAGAGTGAATGGCGCCAGAGACCATTCCGTCCGTTACACCCATGTACGTTAACATGGTCCCAAAGTAATTTACATCTTTTAAAATTTCTTCTGCTTGTTCTTTTGTTGCTTTACCTTTACGGCGTTCAACAAAAGCTGCTACCATTTTATCCCAATCAGGATAAGCATCAGGATCAAGAATTTCAAATTGATCAATTGTGATACCACGGGCTGCTGCTGCTTTTTTTACTTCTTCTTTGTTGCCAATTAAGACAGGCGTAATTAATTCTTCTGCCTTCAAGCGAGCTGCTGCACCTAAAATGCGTGAATCAGTTGCCTCTGGAAAAGCAATTTTAATGCCACGACGTACAATTTTAAATTTTAAACTATCAAATAATTCCACCGGAATTACCTCCTGTATTTTTTATCCTCCTCATCATACACTATTCACAAAAAAAAGAACAGTTCTTTTTGCTGTTACAGTAAAAAGAGACTGTTCTTTGTTCTTTTTTTCACATAGTTACATTATTATTATACAACAGCAACCGCTTTATTACGACACTGTATCATACAGCAGTAGGATCTTGTGGTAATTGCCAATTAATTGGTGTTTCTCCAAACTCAACTAAAGCACTGTTGGCTTTTGAAAAAGGACGTGAACCAAAAAAGCCACGATGCGCCGATAAAGGACTAGGATGCGGTGAAGCAATGACAAGGTGGTGATTTTGGTCAATCATTTTTATTTTCTCTTGTGCACCTTTTCCCCACAAAATAAAGACAACTGGTTTTTGCCGTTCGTTTAATTTTGCAATAATTTCATCCGTTAACCGCTCCCATCCCATACCACGATGTGAGTATGCCTGGCCTTCTCGCACAGTTAAAACTGTGTTTAAAAGTAACACCCCTTGTTGGGCCCAACTGGTTAAATAACCATGATTTACCGGAGTGACATTTAAATCACTTTGTAATTCCTTATAAATATTTTGTAAAGAGGGCGGTATTTTGACTCCTGGTTGAACAGAAAAAGATAGTCCATGTGCTTGATTTGCGCCATGATATGGATCTTGCCCTAGAATTACTACTTTAACATCTTCATAAGGGGTTAATTCCAATGCTTCAAAAATGTGGTACATATCTGGATAAATTTTTTGGGTTTGATATTCTTGCTTTAAAAATTTCCGCAGTTGTTGATAATAAGGTTTGTTGAACTCAGAAGCTAAAAGATCTTGCCAACTATTATGAATAATTGTTTTCATTACTGCCTCCTATTTATTTGATAGATGCAATATTTTTCTGATAAATGAGTGTATTGTTTTTATGCTACAACACAAAACAGCTCCTAGTTATTGTAGCGTAAATGTCACGAATTGTCTTTGAAACCGCCACATTTCCCCTTAATTCTGTGTTAAACTAAAAGCAAGAAAACCACTAACGCAAGATTTGCGTCAGATTTTAAAGGATGGTGCCCATTTTTTTATGATTAAACTAATTGCTTCTGACATGGACGGAACTTTGTTAGATTCCCGTATGCAGATTTCAGTAGAAAATATAGCAGCTATTCAATATGCAAAAGAGCATGGAATTGAATTCATGGTGGCAACAGGTCGAAACCGAGAAGAAGCCTTACCTGCATTAGAACAAGCAGGCATTAAATGCGCCATGATCAATTTAAATGGTGCACAAGTATTTGATGCTGAAGGAAATTCTTTGTTTACTGTACCGATTGCATTGGAAACAGTAAAAGAAATTTTGAATCTTTTACGAGCAGCGGATATTTATTATGAAGTAGCGACAAATGAAGGCTTATATTCTGAAAGTCAGGCGCGTCGAATTGAGAATTTTTCTGAACATATGTCAGAACTGATGCCGCATTTAACGCACAAAATGGCAATTGCCATGACCTCTGCTCAGTTAGAATTTTTACCTGTACACTATGTTACAGATATTAAAGACTTGTTAGTAAAACCAAACTTTGAAGTTTTAAAAATTATTTGTTTTCACAAAGATGGTCCGGCCGTTTTAGGTCCAGTCGCAAAAAAATTAGATACAAACGAGCAGCTTCACGTTACCTCTTCTGGTCAAAATAATATTGAAATTAATCATCGCGATGCCCAAAAAGGAATTGCCGTAGCCCACGTGGCAAAAGAGCGAAATATTCCATTAGAACAAGTGATGACTATCGGGGATAATATGAATGATTTGAGCATGATTCAACTGGCAGGTGTAAGTTTTGCCATGGGAAATGCTAAAATCGAGTTAAAAGAATACGCCAAATATTTGACTGAAACCAATATTGATTCTGGTGTCGGCAAAGCCATTATGCGAGCAATCGACGAAAATTTGGCGTAAAATTAAGATGATTGGTATATGTTTCAGCTACTTTATTAAGGAGGCGCTAGAATGTCTGAATTTTTCATTCAAGACAAACAATTGAGTTCTATCACCCGGACCATTGTTAAAGACGAAAAAGGAAACTCTTTGTTTTTACTTGTGGGCCGTTGGGGAACAAAAGGTGATGCGCTCTCTCTTTATAAAATGAATGGTGAACTAGTTGCTAGCATCAAACAAATCAGTTTTACTTTTGGTACGCGTTTTGAAATTTATAAAAATTTTGAAAAAGTCGGTACTTTACAGAAAATTTTCCGTTGGCCAGGTGATTTTTATTATATCCAACAACTTCACTGGACAGTACAAGGCAATATTTATCAACATCAATACAGTATTCGTCACTTTAATCACCTTATTATGAAAATGAATAAAGCTACTTTATTTTCTGGTGATTACTATGTTCTTGATGTCACCCAAGATGAAGATGCACCTGTTTGTATTTGCATTGCCGCTATTATGGATTACTGGCTTTATAATCGCAATAAAGCACAAAAATTTGATTATCGGTTAACGCCAAATTGCTAGTTGCTAAAAAATTATTATGCCTTTTTTACTGAAATTTCCCTCTGATAAAATACAAAAAGGAATGAAGACATATAGTATGCCTTCATTCCTTTTTTGCTGTGAACGTTACATCTTTTCTTTTTCGTGAACTAACGTTTTCTGGGATAATGAACTTTTTTTATGAAAAATAATTCCTACTAAGATAACAAGTAATAAAATACTTAATAATTTAAAGGGAACAAATAGATCTGAAGTTCCTGAAATAATCTGTAATATGCTTAAACCAAAAGGAGCCATAAAATTACCTAGATTACAACCAATTAAAATAATCGAAGTTGCTACTGTCATCTTAGTTGGAGAAGCATATAAATTTAATGAGTTATAAATAAATGGAAAAATTAAACTACCCGGTATTCCACTAATAAAATAGCCAACTAATAGTAATGTAAAGTTATTTTCAGAAAGCGCGATTAAAAATGTTGCAACCGCCAATAAAGCTAATCCTAGATATAAACATTTATCACCTAAAAAACGATTGAAAAAACCAAACAAAGAACCCGTAACAATTCCGATTATCGGCATTACCGCTAAAAATGCAGAGGCATTATAATCGGCTCCTTTGATGTTTGTAACCATTGTTGGAAAGCGGACACCGATAGCTACAAATGTCATTACCAAAAATAAAGCAAAAAGGGCAAGTAAATAAACAGCAAGCTTCAATTCTCCCTTTTGCGGACCTACTTCTTTTTTTTCTTCTGAAATTTCAGGGACAAAAATTGTAAATAAGATTAAAATAGGAAACGCTAACAAATAGATACCAAAAGATGCTCTCCAGCCAAAAGTAAGTAATGCACCTGCTAACAACGTTAAACCTGCATTTCCTATATTTTCAGCAGCTCCACGATACCCCAAAAGACTAGCACGCTTTTGAGGTTCATCTTGAAAGAGCAGATTAATAATTGAAACAGCAAGTGAATTAAATAAACCAAATCCAGCCCCTAAAACAAAACGACTCAACAAAATCGGAACATAGCTATTCAAAAATAGTGGCGCTACTCCTCCACCAATCCCTACTAGAAGGAGTCCCAATTGAACTGTGCGCTTTGTGCCAAGTTTTTCAACAATTAAACTAGATAAAACAACAAAAATTACAACAGCTAACGCAGGTAATGTTGCCACCAACTCAACTTGGGTAGTTGTCATTGATAGAGAAGCTTGCATTTGAGGTAGTGCACCATTAATAGATAGTGCACTCGTTAATAAAAGTGAAATTGATAAAATAGATAACCGTGTCAACAAACTATTTTTATTCATCATTATTCGCTCCCGCTATATTTTTTTTAAATGCATAATGGCCGTTTGAAAATCACCATAAAAATCCGGAACGTTAACGCCAATATTCATTAATTCATCCCCAAAATATTGCTTTTGAGAAGTTTGTTCTTCATAACAAGCATCTTCATCTAAACCGGCCAACACAATATCATGAAAGACAGGTTGTGCTGCTGCTAACGTTCTAGCCATTAAAACAACAGCCTCGTCTTTAGTTGATGAAACAAACATCCATGCAGTTAAATCACCTTCAAAAGGACTTTTAAGGCGATAGAAATCCCCATATTGAACAAGCGGACGAATTTTTTGATATTGTTTTACTTGTTCTTTTACGATTATTTTTTCTTCTTCTGACATCTCAGTTAAATCCAATTCATAGCCAAATACGCCACTCATCGCAACATCTCCTCGGGTCTTCAAGGAAGTTATACGCCCAGTCTGATGATTGGGCACAGCTGAAACATGCGCTGTCATAGAAGAAATAGGGTAAGCTAAACTGGTACCGTATTGAATTTTTAATCGCTCTATTGCATCTGTATTATCTGTTGGCCAAGATTGTGGCATATAATACAAAAAGCCAGCATCAAAACGTCCACCCCCACCAGAGCAGCCTTCCCATAAAATATTAGGGTAACGAGAAATCAAATTTTCAATGAGCTCGTATACGCCAAGGATATGACGATGGGCAGTTTCACCTTGTTTTTCTGGCGGTAATGCAAGTGAATAAACATCAGATAAACTGCGATTCATATCCCATTTGATATAATCAATTGGCACTTCATCTAAAATATTACAAATTTGTTCTTCAATATTTTGACGAATCTCTTTGCGACCCATATCTAATAAATGTTGATCACGAGATGCAGCCGGTGTGCGATTAGGTTCTTGCATTACATAATCTGGATGATTTTGATATAGGTTAGAATCAAAGGAAATCATTTCAGGCTCAAACCATAAGCCAAACTGTAGTCCCTTCTTGTGAACATAATCTGCAATCCCTTTTAATCCATGTTTTAACTTACCTTCATATTCAAACCAATCTCCTAAAGAAGAATTATCAGAATCACGGTGACCGAACCAACCATCATCTAATACGAACATTTCAATACCTAAGTTTGCTGCTTCATCGACGATTTGTTCAATTTTTTTACTATCAAAATCAAAATAGGTAGCTTCCCAATTATTTACCAAAATTGGACGTTCTTTATATTGATGCTCACCACGAGCTACACGTTCCCGCAATAAATGGTGCAAGGTACTACTCATCTTGTTTAACCCTTGATCTGAATATGTCAAGATTACTTCTGGAGTCTGGAAAACTTCATCACTCGCTAGTGTCCAAGAAAAATTGTATTCATTAATTCCAACAAGTAAACGTATTTGATTAATTTGATCTTTTTCTAGTTGAAAAGCATGGTTGCCAGAATAAACAAAATGTACTCCCATCGCCGGACCACTAAATTCTGTAGTATTTTGGTTAACCAAAGCGATAAAACTATTCATGTGATGGCTAGACGCCCCGCGACGGCTTTCAAAGCTTTGTATCCCGGTATGGATTTTTTCTCGTTGAATTTGACGCTCCCGTAAATGTGCACCTGGCAAAGAAATTACTTCATCATAAACACCACTATTTCGTAAATCTAATTGCATGGATGCAATTTTTTCCAAACAAATATTTTCCTTAGTTTTATTTATGGCTTTGACAGAACGTGTTATCACTGGCCGGGTGTGAAAAAGCGTGTAAGCAAGTTCCAAATAAATTTCTTGTTCTTTATCTTTTAGACGAATTATCAATGTACTTGCTTCTTCTTTTGTTAAAATATATGTTTGAGGTAAGCCACTAAGTTTAGGTTTTCCACTTTTAATTTGATAATCGAAATAACGAAAATCGTGTAAGTTAGAACCGTTGTTTCGTTTTATAATTGTTGCTGGCAAGCGAAAGTCCATACTACCATGGGTTGAGTACTCTTGTGGTAATGTATCTTTGGAGTAAGCCCTTTCAATGTTTCCCGGTACATTCCCTGAAAAACCACGATCACGACGAGGATAGGTCTTATGCCCACTATAGTGATCAGTCTTTTTACCAAAGTATAGGTGATTCAAAATACCGTCCTCTTCAATTTTAATAATGTAAGAGATTTCATTATTGTGTAAATGAAAAGTTTGTGTCGTTTCGTTAAATTCAATATATTTCTGTTTCATAGTTTTTCCTCCTCTTAACTCGTTGTTTACCTTATAATGTTTACTAAACAAAAATGTCAAGAGAAAAATAAAAAAAGAGGAAAATTTTTATTTTTCCTCTTACTCTTTATTTGGAATAAAACTTTCACGAATGACAAGTTTAGATGGAAAAGTCATAACAACTGGTTCTTGCCTATTACCATCAATTCGTTCTTTAGCTAGACGCACGGCAGATTTAGCAATCTCTTGAGCACTAATATGCACAGTTGTTAAACTTGGTGTTAAAAATTCCGCAATCTCTATATCATCAAAACTTGCAATTTCAATTTCTTTTCCCACAATTATTCCAGCAGACTGTAAAGAGCGGTACACCCCCACAGCAAGTGGGTCACTCCCCACTAAGATAGCCGTTGGTAAGGTCTGTTGGGTTTGCAACCACTCATCCATTATCCGTTTTCCTTCTAATGGTTCCCATAAGCCTAACTTACTTTGCTGAGAAAGATTATATTCAGACATGAACGCTTGATAGGCGCGTAAACGCTTTTCATTTTCACTGTAAACTTTTTCACCTTTCTCATCAATTGTAATATTAAAACCACCGATATAAGCAATACGTCGATGTCCTTTATCATAAAAAAGCTGGAGAACGCGCTTGGTCATCCGTTCAAAATCAGCATAAACTAAGTCAACTTCTTGATTAATGTCTGGATTGTCGATTATTACAATGTTAGGATTTTGTTTTAATAACCGTTTTACGGACTCTTGTGAGACTGTTCCCACCACAATAATAGCACCTAATTTATCAAAATCTTGCCATGTCTTTGGATTGTCTTCTAAATTATAAACACGATTCATCCCAATGTGTAACCGTCTAGCCTCTTGTTCCAAACCCATTCTAAGTGCATTAAAGTATGGATCATCTAATTCTTTTTGTCGACTAGTAGAGGAGATCACACCAATAGAAGGTAGACGACGCTTGACATATTTTCTTTTCTCAACATCATAATTTAGTTCTTTTATTGCTGAATAAATTCGTTCTTTGGTCGCTTGTGCAACAGAAAGCGTGGGATCATTGTTTAAGACTCGTGATACTGTTCCCGGACTTACATTTGCACGTCTGGCCACATCACGTATTCCTACCATCTTTATCACCTCAATTGTTTACTAAACAATAACGAAATTTGAAGAATTCGTCAATAAAAAAAGATTGTCCTGAAAGACAATCTTTTTTAACCAATTAGTTTTTGCATATGATCATAGTGATGCCCAGCAATCATCGTCTGTGTGATGGTTTTAAAGCCATTACGTTCATATAAGCGTTTGGCTCCTGGGTTATTCACATCTACACTTAACCCAATAATATTTTCACCATCTCTTTTGGCAATCATTGGTAATGCATTCAGTAATTCTCCGCCAATTCCCTGTCCCCGAAATTCTGATGAAACAGAAATAGAATCCAAGTACCATTCCGGATCAATTGTTTCAGAATCGGTAAAAAGACGCGTTTCATTTGGAATATCAAATTTAGCTAGTAATGGAATTAACGGGTCGTCAATATTTTTTTCCGCACTAGCGGGATATCCATAGGCCACACCGGCAACCTTCCCATCAACCTCTTTTACTAACGCTCGTTCATAGCCATAGCGATAATCAGGAATAGCCACACTTTCTTCTAAAAGGGCTAATGTTTTTTTCACTCCGTATTTTTTGACAAAAGGCAACTCCATATCTTCTAAAATTACTAAGACTAATGGTGCAATCGCAGCTGCATCAGACTTCTTTGCATAACGTATCATGTTATCAACCTCCAACAATAAGCTTAACATGTGAAATTTATTTTACCAAGAGTAGTAGTGTAATTTTCTAAAAAAAGCATGTTATAATTCTATACGAAGTGTTTTTATAAAGGAGCGATTTCCATGAATATCTACTATATGTCCATTTCTGGCAATACCCGTGCTTTTGTTACCAACTTACAAAAATATGCAGCTGCGCAAAATGAAATAGATTCTACTAATCCCACTATCAGCCTTCATGCAATTGATGACAATACGTTACCAAACACGATTCAAGAAGACTTTTTTGTTTTTGTCCCAACATATCTAGAAGGCGGTAACGGCGTTGACAATGGTGATCAGGAAATTTTAACTGAAGCTCTGCGAGAATACATTGCCTATGAGGATAATGCTCAAAATTGTTTAGGAATTGTGGGTAGTGGTAATAAGAATTTCAATCGTCAATACTGTTTAACTGCTAAGCAATACGCAACGCAATTTAACAGTCCTTTTTTAGCGGATTATGAGTTACGGGGAACCCCTAAAGATGTGGAGCGTATTTATCACATTTTGTTAAATGCAAAAAAATAAAATCAGAACCAAAATGTTCACTTAATCTACTACGTAAGCTAAGCTAAAAAAATCAGAAATCTTATTAAAACCACCTTGGCTTTATAAGATTTCTGATTTTTTAGTTTTATATTTTTTGCCTTTGATGTTTGAAATATAAGTCCTGAGCTTCTTTAGCCAAAAAACACATGTAATGACCTAAAACGTATAAAACCATGACCACAGCAATCGCAGTTTCAAGTTTTGCTAAATATTCAATTGCAACTACTGGATAACCATTAGCCGCTAAAAAGATACTGACACTACGACTAGCAAAAGCTGAGATTGCCAAAGGAAAGGTAAAGGCCGCATAACTAGGATAAAATGGTAATCGTATCATTTTTAAAACGTGGAAAATGATGAACCAATACAAAATCTGTGATAAAATCAATAGACCAATAACTAAAATCATGTTAGGTTTTGAAAATGCTTTTAAATAGCCCGTTAATTCCAAAGAACCTGGTGCGGCGATAATCGTAATCAGCGGCAATGTTGCTTCTGCCATGTTCTTAAATAAAAAGACGCGGTGAATAATAAGTGGCAATAAAACCAAGTAAAACAACAAGCCTACCCAAAAGTTTATCTGTCCAATCAAAGGAAAGAAATTGCTACTGGTGACGGAAATAACCCCAATTCCAACATAAACTATAAACCAACTAGGATACAAATGATCCATTTTCACGCTAGGTTTAATTAAAAAGTGATAGGTAAAATAAGTAACTAAGTAATAGTGAATTAAAATTGCAACTAGCCATAAATATTTCACATATGGTGCAACTGCTTGAATTTGCAATAAATAGGTACATAAGACCATTGTTCCCATTGTAAAAGTGGGAGAAACAGAAGCAACAATGGGATCTTGCAGGCTGGCATGAGCGTGTCCAAAAGTAAGGACGACCTTCAATAATACCGCAATAAATAGACTTCCTGCAATCAGACCTAAACTGTTTCCAAGAAAATTTAAGCCATATGTTTTTAAGACGTTTCCACAAGTCGCTAAACCTAATATTAATCCGCAAATGGGGATGGGAATGATTTTTAAAAATTCTCGCACTTTTCTTCCTCCTAATCGTAATGAAAAGATTGTTTGTTTTCTCACTAGTGAGTTCGTTATTAGTATAGTAATCTTTTAGCTAAAAGAAAAATAAATAGTATAAATACTTATCATCAGCTTTTTTAATTAAAAACGGAGGTCCTCTAATGTTACATTTGTTACACACCTTTGTTTCTGTCTACGAGACAAGAAATTTTACCCATACTGCTGAAGATCTATTTTTGTCACAACCTACTATCTCAGCACAAATCAAAAAATTAGAAGAACATCTACAAGTAAAATTGTTTATCCGCAACGGAAAACAAGAAATTATTCCAACAAAAGAAGCAATTTTCTTGTATCCCCGCGCTTTACAAATTATTGAAGAGTGGGATGATACCAGTCAACGGCTTAAAAACCAAGAAAACTTTCGTTTGCAATGTATTGTAGGATGTTCCCATACGTGTGCTGTCTATTTTGTTCCTAAATTAATTCCTTATTTAGTAAAACAATTTCCTAACGTTGATTTTTCTATTAAATTAATGAATTCAGAGGAAGTTGGACAACAAATGGCCCAAAATAAAGTTAGTATTGGTTTTATTGAAAAACCAGAACGTAATGAAGCCATCAATCAAATGGCAATTTATGAAGATGAATTGGTCTTAGCTGGAAAAAAAGATTCACCTTATTGGCTCTTACGTGAAAACGAGTCGGGTCTGCGCTTTTACAATGAAATTTATTTGCGAGAAAATAATTTAATACCTAAAATTTTGTATGTGGATAATAATGAAGCAATTTTGGCATTATTACGAGAAGGTTTTGGACGTTCAATTATCTCAAAACTAGCTATTCCTCAAGATATTTCCTATGAAGAAATCCACGAACATCATTTGCGTCACTTTTATTTATTGACTCATAAAGCCATCTTTAAAGACGTATTGCGCGAGATTGCAGCATATATTGAGATTTTAGTTCCCCATTTAATAGAAAATAAAATTCTTTAAGCTTAAAACAAAAAATTGACAGAAAATCTTTATTAAAGCAGATTTTCTGTCAATTTTAATTTTTAACTTTATTTATCTCTCCTAGTAAACCCAAAAATAGAAAAGGTATAGTCAATAATAGATTACATGTGTCTATTTTTACCAGCCAAATATAGCTTCATTACATTTTCTGTTAAGAGTGCAATATTTTGGAGCGTTATTTTTTTTAACATCGCTGTTTGTAAAGAACTTGGCCGGCTTTGAATAGAAAATACACCATCAAAGTGATATTCAATCGCCAATATTTTATCTGGACGTGCGCCGCAAAATGCAACAACTGGCAATTGATAGCGCCGCGCTAAGCGCGCAACACCTAAAGGTACTTTTCCTTGAGCAGTCTGTTCGTCAAAATTTCCTTCCCCAGTGATTACAAAATCACAGTCAGACATTTTCTTATCAATCTGTAGCATTTGGGCAATGGTAGGAAAACCCGGCTGCAACACTCCGCCTGCTAACAATAAGCCACCACCTATTCCTCCAGCTGCACCACTGCCAGAAAAAGAATTCAAGTCCAACTTAGCTTTGAAATTTTGCCAGACAAGGTTTGCTCCTTTTTCTAAGCGCGCTAAGATCTCGTCGGTACCACCTTTTTGAGGACCAAAAACATTTGTAAAACCTTGGCTTCCTGTGTAAAAATTATTTACATCCGTGAGACCGATTACTTTTTTATTTCCCAAATTAGGTAAACTTAATGTTGCTAGGAAATCTTTCCCTAGCAATAAGGGATTTTTTGGCGGAATTTCTTGATTACTGAGCGCCGCTAATAATCCTAACCCGCCATCATTAACGCCACTACCACCTAAGGAAACATAGACTTGTTCTGCATCTTTTAAGGCAGCTGAGATTACTAAGCCTAAACCATAAGAGTGAGCTTTTTGAATTGTTTCTTCACTTGGTGTGATTTGTGTTAAACCAAGTATTTGCGCAGATTCAATAATTGCTGTTTTTACCCCATCAATTTCTGTCAACCAATAGCTTCCTTTTATAGGTTGCCCTAATAAATCTATTGTATTTACTTCCACTTTACTACCCAAAAAAGTATCTGTTAAAACTGCCAACGTTCCTTCACCACCGTCAGCAATTGGCACATTACAACTTGTCACACTCATTTTGGCTAAGGTTTGACAAACAGCATCATTTAATTCTTGTGAAGTAGCACTACCCTTAAATGAATCAATTGCCACAAATACTTTCATAAAATCTGCTCCTTGTATCTTCGGCTAAAAAATTATTTGGTGCATAAAAAATACCTTAGCTTCGATAGTTTTTTCTTTTATTGTAGAAAAAAGCAGTTATTAAAGCAAAGATTTGACTGTATTTGCCGTTTTTAATTTAACTTCGCCAATATTTTATTTTTATTAATCGAACGAACTTGAAAAACGTCCCTATAAAAAGTGCTGAAACTTATCATAAAACGAATGATAAATTTCAGCACTTTTTAAAATTATTTTGCTAATGGCCAGAAATCTTTTGCTGTACCTTGTTCCATTCCCATTAAAAATTTTTGCCTTACATCTGGATAAGTTTTCGCAATGTCCTTCACAAAAAGCTTAATTTCTTCTCGCTTTGTTTTCTTATCTGCTGGACAAGGGTTAAAAATAACCGGTAGTTCTTCTCTTTTGACAAAGCGAATAATGTCTTGTTCAGTTACGTATAACAGTGGACGAATTAACGTAAGTTCTGTTTTAGATAAATAACTTTTTGGTTCAAAACTATTTAACTTCCCGTGAAAAAGAAAATTCATAAAGTATGTTTCAATTGCATCGTCCAAATGATGGCCCAAAGCTACTTTATTGCAGCCAAGTTCACGGGCTTTGTTATACAATATCCCCCGACGTAACTTTGCACAGAGTGAACAAGGGGATGCCTCTTTTCGTACATCAAAAACAACTTCTGCAATCTTAGTGGGCACAATTTCTAACGGATAGCCTAGAGTTTGACAAAATTTTATTAACGGTTGTAAATTAACCTCTTCAAAACCCATATCTAAACTAATTGGGACAATTTCAAAGGAAAAACCAAGGCGTTCTTGCTTGGCGATGGTATCAAGAAAATACAATAAGCTAGTGCTATCTTTTCCACCACTTAAGCCAATCGCCACTCTATCTCCTGGTTCAATTAATTGATGGTTTAAAATGGCGCGACGGATAGGATTGTAATAAAGTTGATTATCTTTTTTCTTAAAGCTCATATTAACTTCCTCTCACTAAAAAGCTATTTAAAAAAATTAGTTTTTAAACTATATTGTTTCCCCGCTAAAACATCGTATTGTATCATCCGATAATCTTCATACGTAGTTTTCGCAGCGCCAGTCAGTGTTAAATTTTTCTGCCAGCTTCCTTGTTTGAAGTACATATTTTTTTCAAAAGCTGGTAATGCTTTTTCCAACTTCAAAAGCATTTCATAGTAAGGTGGGGTACCTAACCCTGCTTGAGAAAATAAATTAGGCGCAAAATAAAACGGACTTGTGATTGCCTCATGCTGTCCACTTTTTACCAATTTTCCTGCGGAATCAAAAATTAAGAATTGTGTCTCATGCAAATTTGTACCATCGTTTTTCTTCTGAATTGTATCTGAGTAAATTCCCGGTAAATGGTCCCCCCAAAAAACTATAAGTGTACGACGTGGTAATTTTTTAACTGCTTCTGTAAAATTCTGCAGTGCTTTTGCACTATAAGCCACGTCTTGTAAATAATTGGCAATTGCATTTGTATTTCCTTCAGTTGCCACATGGTAGGGAATATTCCCATATTTATCGCCATAAGGCATATGTGTTTGCATCGTAACCAAATGAACAAATTGAGGCTGTTTCGCATCTTTTAAAAGAGATAAAATTTCATCGTAGGCTGATTCATCGGAGATATACGGATTATTTTCAATCTTATTACGATATTTCATCGTATCTTGATCTAAGAAGCGGTCAAATCCTAAAATCGAATAAACATCTTTACGTTTATACATAGACGTATCATAAGGATGAATTGCTGTTGCCTGATAGCCATTTTGTTTTGTTAAAGAGACGAGCGAAGGCAACTGTTTTAATTTGGGTACTAATAGGGTATAAGGAGTTGTCATCTGCGCATTTAACGGTTCCATACTAAAGCTAGTCAATGCTTCAAATTCAATATTTGCGGTGCCCCCGCCATAATTTTGTGATAACATTTTGCCACTATAGGTTTTGTTGGCCACAGCATAATAATCAGCCAACGGTTCACCAGTATATTGTACGCCTTCTAAATGGGCTGGATCTGAAAAACTTTCTGACATGACATAAATAATATTCGGTTTTTCTTCGCTGCCTTTTTCACCTTGGTATTTTTTTACAATTTCTGCAACTTTTTCTTCAGAATAATCTTTTGGTTTTGTCATGGCATCGACTCGCAAATTATATAAAAATCCTCCGACAAAACCGACATTATAATAATTCATCTTTTGTGAATAAGGAATCCACAATGCCGTTTTATTGTACGCTTTTCGCAATAAATTATCGTTAGAATTAAAATGACTCGCATACAATAAAAAGAGCAAACTAACTAAAAAGACTACGCCACGCATAATTTGTCCACCACGAGATAATTTGCGGCTGCGATAAATACTGTAACCTAATGCTGCAAGTGCCAAGATAATCGCACTCAGCGCAAAAATGAAAATTGGCCAACCTACCATATCCTTTAAAACAGCCAGTTGCCCTATCATCTTTAAGTCATCAGGATAAATAGGTTCTTGCCGTGCCGCCATTTTCTGGTAATCTGCAAAACCCAACAGACCAATTGCAATACTATAAAATAGACTACCAAATAAAAGCGAACCCGCAACTGTAGCAAAAACACCATAGACTGCCAACAATACTAAGCTTCCTAGGAAAAACTTAGTCGTGTGCCACGAAAAAGCAAATTTTAAAGCTAAATCTACTGACAAATTATTTTGACACCACTGTAAATATAAATTACTGATAAGAATTAACAAAAAAATAGCTATACCAGCTAATAGATACTTTATTTTTTTCATGAAGAAACCTTCTATTCGTTAATATTATTATAAAATTAATTGTAGTAGCCTTTATTTTAGCGGTTTGCTTTACTAGTGTAAAGAAACTAGTGGAAATTTAAAAAAGACAAAAAAAAGAGGAACCAAACTGGTATCCTCTAGCCGTTGTTGACGGAGTCTTCCCCAAAACTCCACTTTTAGTATAAAATAAACAAAGTTATATAGCAAAAGTGAGGGTAGGATTTTAATTAAAAACTAATTTAGTCCATCATACTCTTATTTTACTTCCAGAAGTTATCAAAAACAGTAATCGGTAAATGACGCTTATGTTGTCCTTTTGCCCACCAGGATTCAATTGTGGTTTGCGCTTTTTTTGAAACTGTTTTTCCTTCTAAATAATCATCAATTTCATCATACGTAACTCCTAATGCAACTTCATCGGCAATAAGAGGTTTATCATCTTCTAAATCTGCCGTAGGAACTTTCAAATACAATGCTTCTGGTGCGCCTAACTCTTTTAGTAAAAGTTTTCCTTGACGCTTATTTAAACGAAATAGAGGTAAGATATCAGCGCCACCATCACCAAATTTGGTAAAAAAGCCGGTAATATTTTCCGCCGCATGGTCTGTGCCAATTACTGCACCGCTATAGGCTCCGGCGATAGCATATTGCGTAATCATACGTTGACGGGCTTTGATATTTCCTTTATTAAAATCTGAAATTTCAACACCAGCTGCTTGTAATGCAGCCGTTTGCCCATCAACAGCCGCCTTAATATTCACCACTAAGGAAACATCTGGTTGTATAAATTCTAATGCCTGTTGCGCATCTGCTTCATCAGCTTGCGTACCATATGGCAAACGCACTGCGATAAATTGATACTCTTGTCCTGTTTCCGCGCGTAATTCTGTAATAGCTAATTGAGCTAACCTTCCTGCTAAGCTGGAATCTTGTCCCCCACTAATACCTAAAACAAGTGATTTTAAAAAGGTGTTGCGTTTTAAATAGGCTTTTAAAAATTCAACACTTACTCTAATTTCTGCCTGTGGATCAATGACAGGTTTAACGCCCAGTGTTTCAATGATTTCTGTTTGTAAAGACATTAAAAACGTCCCTCCTCTTTGGTTACAGCTGCAACAGATTTACGAACCTTTTCCATAATCGCCATTTTGTGGTTCCAACAATCCGTTGATAAATCTACTGGATACTGTTGTGGGTTCAAATCACGTTTGTATTCATCCCATAAAGAATCTAGACATTCATGGGCATAAGCTTTAATGTGGTTCAAATCTGGCAGTTCATAGACTAATTTGCCTTTATTAAAAATTTCTTGTAATACAGGCCGGGCACTAAAATCACGAACAGTTTTATTAATGAACGTATGCACAGGATGAAACATAAAGATTTCTTCTTCTTCCCGTGGGTCTTCATCCCACAATGTAATGTAATCTCCTTCAGATTTGCCATCTTTATTTCGATTAATCCGCCAAACTTGTTTTTTACCAGGCGTTGTTACTTTTTCTGCATTTGAGGAAAGTTTAATAGTATCTACCATTTGACCGTGATCATCTTCAATAGAAACTAATTTATAAACAGCACCTAATGCCGGTTGGTCATAGGCCGTGATTAATTTCGTCCCTACACCCCACACATCAATTTTTGCTTTTTGCATTTTCAAACTTAAAATAGTATTTTCATCTAAGTCATTTGAAGCATAAACTTTAGCCTGAGTAAAACCTGCTTCATCCAATTGTTCACGAACTTTTTTTGAAATGTAGGCCATATCACCTGAATCGATGCGAACACCTAAGAAATTAATCTTATCGCCCATTTCCTTGGCTACTTTAATTGCCGCTGGCACACCTAGTTTCAAAGTATCATAAGTATCTACTAAAAATACACAATCTTTGTGTGTTTTTGCATAAGCCATAAACGCATCGTAATCATTGCCATAAGATTGGACTAAAGAGTGAGCATGGGTGCCACTAGCAGGAATACCAAAGATTTTACCTGCTCGCACGTTGCTTGTTGCATCCGCTCCCCCAATAAAAGCTGCGCGAGTACCCCAAAAAGCTGCATCAACTTCTTGGGCCCGCCGAGAACCAAATTCCAATAAAGGATCATCCCCAATAACAGATTTAATGCGTGCAGCTTTAGTGGCGATTAAAGTTTGAAAATTCACCATATTTAATAAAGCTGTTTCTATTAACTGTGCTTGTGCTAAAGGCCCTTCAATTTGCACGATTGGTTCATTACTAAAGACCAAATCGCCTTCTAAGGCTGAACGAACGGTACAGCTAAATTTAAAATCCACTAAATAATCTAAAAATTCTTCCGGATAACCTGTAACTTCTCTTAAATAAGCGATATCACTTTCCGTAAAACGTAAGTTTTCTAAATAGCGGACAAAACGCTCTAAGCCTGCAAAAATCGCATAGCCAGTTTTAAAAGGCATCTCACGAAAATAACACTCAAAAACAGCGTGACGGTCGGCGCGCCCCAACTCCCAATATGTCTTCATCATATTCAATTGATATAAATCTGTATGCAGCGTTAAGCTGTCGTCAGGATATAATTTTTGCATCAGTTAATCTCCTCAAGATATTTTATGCCTTCCATTATATCAAAAATTCATAAAAAGATAGAAAAATCGCACTTTTTCTTTCATTGAAAGCAAAAAAGAGGTGTAAGAGCCAACATTTCTCTTACCTCCCCTTTTAAATAAAATGTAGTTTTGCGGTTACTATGTGATAACAGCATTAAGCTTATCACAATTTAAACCACAGAATATTTAATTTTCCAAAACAGTATACTCAACTAAGATAATGTCTTTGCGCGGCTTGGAAAATTTACTACCTGCATCTTGCATCTTTTGTTTAATGTTAACATCTACCTGAACCGCGTGCCGTTCCACTTTCAATAAGCGATGGATAATCGTATCTACTTCTTCTTTTCGAATTTTTTTGCGGTCATTAATTAAAATTAACCGAATTTTATCATAGGTATCCGCATAAATAATTTGTATGCGATCTGCAGAATACAATTTATAATACTTAATTGCCGTTTTTCCAAAAACAAATTTAGTAATATTAGGATAAAATGTTTCTAAGTTTAAATTTTTATTTACAGGCGTTTCGATTATTTTCATAACATCTTTCCTTTCAATTTCATCAGGCACTAACACTTTTTTGACTTCTACTTAATGATAGTATAACACATTTCAATTTCAACTTTAGTGAAGAAAGTTTGTCTAAACCTCCAAAGCATCGTATTCTTATCTCTTTTACTTACAAAAAATATTTGTTCATTCGTTTCAATTTATAACCATTTTCCGAATATAATATCTAGCAAAAAATCTTCCGCAAAAAAACTTGACTTTGACGCAACGTCAAAGTTTATTCTATAGTGGAGAAATGAAGTTGAACAAGCAAAAGCTGGGAGGAGCACCCATGTACACCATTAATGAATTAGCTAAACTTGCAAAGATTTCCACCCGCACACTACGGTATTACGATCAAATTGGCCTGCTAAAAGCAAAACGCCAGAAAAACACGGAATACCGCTATTATGATGAACGTGCAGTGGATGAATTACAGCAAATTTTATTTTTCAAAAGTTTCGGCTTTACTTTAACAAAAATTAAAGATGCAATGAATCTACCTCAAGAAAAGCGTTTAAACTTGCTGGAAGAACAATACCATCTTCTTTTGACGCAACAAACCCAGTTAACTAAAATGATTCAGGCTCTTTCTCAAACATTGGTTTATTACAAAGGAGGAAATTATATGAACGATAGCGAAAAATTTGCAGCGTTTAAAGCCGAAAAGATTGCAACCAATGAGGCACAATATGGTCAAGAAATCCGTGAAAAATATGGCAATGAAATAGTCAATGCTGCCAATGATAAATGGTCCCACCTTACAGTGGAACAATACGAGCAGTTACAAAAGGCAGAAAGTGATTTATTTGCTAATTTAAAAATTTTATCTCAATCTGAAACAATTAACCTGGACAGTACAATTGCCCAAAATGTTTTTAACGCTCATAAAACTTGGCTGCAAATTGCGGCCCCATTTTATAATCAAAACTATCACCGCAGTCTTGCCGACATGTATGTGGAAGATCAACGTTTTGCAACCTATTATAACGATCGTGTTGCGAGCGATATAATAGGTGTTATGCGAGATATCATTTATCATTATACAAATGACTTTCTTTTTTAAATAAAATAAATTTGCACTAAAAATGCCTTAGTATTTATCCTTTTCACGTAATGACAAGATAAAAAAGTGATGATCCTTTGCGGATCATCACTTTTTAATACTACAAATTACATCATACCGCCCATTGCAGCAGGATCCATTCCTGGTGCAGCAGGTGCTGCTTGTGGTTCTGGTTTATCCGCAACGACAGCTTCAGTCGTTAACAATAAAGCAGCAACAGATGCAGCATTTTGCAATGCTGAGCGTGTTACTTTAGTTGGGTCAACGATACCAGCTTCTACCATGTTTACCCATTCGCCATTAGCAGCGTTAAAGCCCATCCCGATTTCAGCATGTTTTAATTTATCGATGATAACAGAGCCTTCATATCCTGCATTTTCAGCAATCTGACGTACTGGTTCTTCTAAAGCACGTTCCACAATTTTCACGCCTGTTGCAATATCGCCTTCTGCTTCAATGGCAGCAACTTGTGCAATCACATTTACTAAGGCAGTACCACCACCAGAAACCATACCTTCTTCAACAGCGGCACGAGTCGCATTCAAGGCGTCTTCAATACGTAACTTCATTTCTTTTAATTCTGTTTCAGTTGGCGCACCAACTTTAATTACAGCTACACCACCAGCTAATTTTGCTAGTCGTTCTTGTAATTTTTCACGGTCAAAATCAGACGTTGTTTCGGCAATTTGGTTTTTAATTAATTGTACACGGGCTGCAATTGCATCTTTTTCACCAGCGCCTTCAACAATTGTTGTGTTGTCTTTATCCACAACCACTTTGCTTGCTTGACCTAAACTTTCAATTGTTGCATCTTTTAATTCAAGACCTAAGTCTTCTGTGATGACAGTACCACCAGTTAAAACAGCGATATCTTCTAGCATTGCTTTGCGGCGATCACCAAATCCTGGAGCTTTTACTGCAACAACGTTGAAAGTACCACGGATTTTGTTTAAAACAAGTGTTGGTAATGCTTCCCCATCAACATCGTCAGCAATAATTAACAATGGTTTTGATTGTTGTAAAATTTGTTCTAACAACGGCAAGATATCTTGAATATTAGAGATTTTTTTATCCGTAATTAAAATATAAGGGTTATCTAGAACAGCTTCCATTTTATCGTTATCTGTTACCATATATTGTGATAAGTAACCACGATCAAATTGCATACCTTCTACAACATCTAGTTCGGTTTCAATCCCTTTAGATTCTTCAATTGTGATAACCCCATCGTTACCAACTTTTTCCATTGCATCAGCAATGTAGTTTCCTACTAATTCGCTACCTGAAGAAACAGCACCTACTTGAGCAATGGCTTCTTTTGAGTCAACGATTGAAGAAATGTTGTGTAATTGTGCTACTGCTGTCTTTGTAGCCAATTCAATTCCACGACGAATGCCTAGAGGATTAGCTCCTGCTGTAACGTTTTTAATTCCTTCTCTAACAATTGCTTGTGTTAGAACTGTTGCAGTTGTTGTACCGTCACCAGCAATATCATTTGTTTTAGACGCAACTTCAGAAACAAGTTTTGCTCCCATGTTTTCAAAATGATCTTCTAATTCAATTTCTTTTGCAATTGTAACACCATCATTAGTAATTAATGGTGAACCATATGATTTTTCCAAAACAACGTTACGACCTTTAGGCCCTAAGGTTACTTTTACTGTATCAGCTAATTTATCTACCCCACGCACCATAGCGGCCCGTGCGTCTTCTGCAAATTTAATATCTTTTGCCATGCTAAAACACCTCATTTTAATTTTTTATGATGATTTTATTTGTGATTACTCTACAATAGCAATAATATCTTTACCATTAACGATTAAATACTCTTTGCCGTCATACTTCACTTCTGATCCAGCATATTTTTCAAACATTACTTGATCTCCCACAGCAACTGGGATTGCGGCTTTTTCACCATTTTCTAAAAAGCGACCTTCACCAACGGCAACAACTGTACCTGTTTGTGGTTTTTCTTGTGCAGCTGATGCTAACACGATTCCACCTACAGATTTTTCTTCTTCTTTTGCGACTTCAATGATCACGCGATCACCTAATGGTTTTAACACGATATATCCCTCCATCAATTTTCATGTATTAGCACTCTATATGTAAGAGTGCTAACCTACAAGAACTATATTACTCATTTTAACCTTACAATGCAAGTTTTTTCCCTTGTTTTTTTATCAAAGAAATTTTGTCTTTTTTTTGAACTCATTGTCTTAAGAAAGTGATTCCGGTATACTAATTAAATAACTGGAGGACAAAATAAATGTCACAAATTAAGTACAGTTTTTTATCCGTTTTGTGTTATGCATTAATTTTTTTTATTCCTGATATGATCAAACTACACAATGGCACGACACTAACTGCCAGTTTATCTTATCTAATTGGTACGGGAATTTTAATCATTTTATATCAAAAAGTTCGTCCTTTATCTTTTGAAAGTAAAAGTGTTAGTCCTAAAAAAGACCTTCTCATTAGTTTTATTGGAATATTATCAATTATCTTACTAGTAGGTGTTGGGGGGTATATTGAAACTTTTTTTAGTTTTCAAAATAACTTCAATCGTGGTCTTAACATGCTAGATGTTTTATGGCAAAGACCAATTTTTGCAATGATTGCTACTATTTGCGGCCCAATTATAGAAGAGTTTGTTTTTCGCCGAGCTTGTATTGGTTTTTTTAGCGAATATTTTTCTTTGCGATTTGCAATTTTATTTAGTGCAACAGCTTTTGCGTTAGTCCATGTTGATAGTGATATCTTTATTTATTTCATTTTAGGATATGTTTTATCTTTACTTTATGTTAAGAGTGGTTCCTTAAAAACTGCTATTATTAGTCACTGCGGCTCTAATATTTTGGTTTTGGCTATTCAAGTACTACGTTTTGCAACTTAATTTTTTCGTCTCCTTTTTTAGGAGGCGTTTTTTTAGCAAAAAAAGAGGCTTACCGCTAAAATGAATGCTGTAATAGTTTTTTTATAAATTGAGGAGGCGTTTTGATGAAAATTGGAATTATTGGTGCTACCGGGCACGTTGGCAGCCACCTTGTAAAAGCAGCATTAGCAGATAATCACGACGTTACTGCAATCGTTCGTAGCCCAGAAAAATTGCAAGTTTCGGTTCCAGTCTTAAAAAAAGATCTTTTTGCATTAACGACGACAGATTTGACTGCTTTTGATGTTGTTATTGATGCCTTTAATGCCCCGCTAGGAAAAGAAGAACTCCACCAAACAAGTTTGCTTCATTTAGCGAAAATTTTAAGTGGAACAGCAGTATGGTTGATCGTTGTCGGCGGCGCATCTTCTTTATATTTAAGCGCTGAACGCTCCAAACGCTTATTGGATACCATCCCAGCTAATTCGCCAATTTATCCAACTGCGTCAAATATGGCACAAGCATTGGCTGAATTAAAGAAAGTATCAAATAGTACTTGGACATATGTTTCACCTGCGGCTAATTTTATTTACAAAGCACCTTATACTGGTAAATATCAGATTAATAAAGATATCTTAGAAAAAGACTCTGCTGGAAAAAGTGAGGTCAGCATGGCGGATTACGCCAAAGGAATAATGGATTTAATCAAACACCCACAAAAGAATATTCATATAAGTATTGCTGGAGACAGCTCAAATTATTCAGCGTAAACGTAAAGAAAAACCACGACTTTAACCGTCGTGGTTTTTCTACTCATTAAATCGCTTAAAGCGCAAATAATTCACTTGCTTGATCTGGATCTGTATCATAAATTTTAAAGTTATAATCTACACCTAGATCATGTTCTTTTAAAACATTTTTCATAGTCAAATGGGCAAGCTCTTTCATGTTGTTTTCTTTACTTAAATGTCCCAAATAAATCCGTTTGGTGTTATCCCCAATAATATCAGTCATAACCAAGGCACCATCTTCATTTGACAAATGTCCCCGATCTCCTAAAATTCGTTGTTTTAAACTCCAAGGATAAGGACCCATTCGTAACATTTCCAAATCATGATTACTTTCTACTAAATAGGCGTCTGCATCGCGAATAATTCCGCGGACATGATCGCTACAATAGCCTGTATCTGTCAGCATGACAAACGATTTGCCATCTTTATGAAAACGATAAAATTGTGGCGCAGCTGCATCATGGGAAACACCAAAACTTTCAACATCCATATCACCGAACGTTAATACTTTACCCATTTCAAAAATGTGTTTTTGTGCGACATCAATTTTGCCCAGCATTCCTTCCATTGCTTGCCAAGTTCCTTCATTGGCGTAAATATCTAGTCCGTATTTCCGCGCCAAAACACCTACTCCATGAATATGGTCGCGATGTTCATGCGTTACCAAGATTGCATCTAAGTCAGCAGGATTTTTGCCAACTTCTGCCAGCAATGATGTAATTTTCTTGCCAGAAAGACCGGCATCAACCAGCAATCGTTTTTTTTCACTTTCAATATACAAAGAATTACCAGAACTGCCACTGGCTAAAACACTGATTTTTAAAGCAGCTTCTACCATCTGCTAGACTTCCCTTCAACTAAACTAATAAATTAGAGCGTGATTGAACTTGTACCATCACCTTCTAAATGAATTTATTATACATACCTTAATTAGTATTTTCCACTTTTTGTAACGTATTATTTGTAATGATACGATTAGTAAAAGCATTAACTGTTTCAATTTGAATATTATTTTTTCCAGTTCCCACAGCTACTAACCAT